>JAATFE010000256.1 GCA_015655365.1 Terriglobales bacterium | reverse complement strand
CGGTGTATAACCAGGCCATTCGCGACGCGCAGGCGCGGATGCAGCAGCGAGCGGCAGACCTCGATGGCGAGCTCTATGCCGATGCATTTCAATATTGGGTCAAGGTCGACGCCAAGCGGAAGAGCCGCCGCTAATTCAGGAATCGAGGAGCCCCGTATCTCGCTTCAGAGATACGGGGCATTCTCATTCTGCTTCGGTTTGCTTGACCGGCTCGGCTGCTTCCTTGGCCGGGTCAAGCGTTCGGAAGCCTTCAGTCTTGGCGGCTTCCAGCAACTGCTGCGAGGCGGAGACAAAGATGATCTCCGTGGCCAGAAACATATCGCGGGCCACAACGGCGGCGCCGAGTTGCAGGGTATCGGGCCAGCGCAGGGAGGTGCGGTCCAAAAGCTGACGGGCAGCCTCCAGCACGGCCGGGTTCAACGGCTGCTGCACCATGCGCGCGGCTTCCATGCGCAGAATATCGAGTGCGGCGGTGGCGTCTTCCGCGGAGAGAGCGCCGGCCCGCTCGCGTCGGCGGACGGCCGCGTAAACCTCCAGCGGCGTAGAGGCAGAGATGAGCTTTCTATTATCCTCGACGGCCTCCATCAGGCGGATCAAGGCATCGGTGCCTTGTTCCTGCACAAAAAGCTTGGCGAAGGCCGTGGACTCAAAGAAGTAGCAACTCACAGGTTGCCTCTTTCCTCTTCAATGGCTTCGGCAATGGAGTCGCCATGGGCCGTGACGGGATGGAAGCGCTGGGCCTCTTCGGGAATGCCGGCCTCCGCCCGGTTGAGGCGGATGGTGGTGGTGGGATAGGCCGGGGTCTTGGGGTTGGCAATCTTGCTGGTGATCACCACGCCGCGCTGGATGGCTTCGGCCAAAACGGCCTGGCGCGATTCGGGATGCTGATTCCAGCGGAATGCCTTGCGCGGCAAGAAGGAGTCGCGGAACCACTTGAGGGCGATGAAAGCGTGCCCGCCCCGCTCGGCTTCAGCCAGCGCAGCGCACAGTTCCTTGACCCGGGCATCCAGGTCGGCGGGAATTATGGCTTCCTGGCCGTCGTCTTCGTCCTCGAAGGCCGGCTCGTCCATGGTACGCGCGGCGGTACGAACGGGACGGGGCGCTGCTTCGGAGTCGCCAATGCGCTCGAAGTAGATGCGCACCTCGTCCTCTTCCGCCGACCAGGAGTCCGCCGAGGCATTGCGGCGTTTGCTGCGGCCGTTTTCGCCGCACAGTTCGACAATGGCCTGGTATCCCGTAGGGGCCAGGAAGCGCAGTGCGCTTGCCAGGCCGGGGTCCGTGGAAAATGCCAGCTCGTTCAATGCTTCTTCGATAATTTCTTCCGCGTCGGGAATACTCAGGTTCCCGCCGTCTACGCTGCTTGGCGCAGCTTTCGTCGATTTCATTTTCTTCTTCTCCGTATGCGCTTCTGTCCCCTGGCGGTTTCACAATGTTTTTCAGAGGGTTTGTTGGTGTGACTCCGAGGTTCTATTGCACCGCGCCGCGGGCGAAAGATAGCGGCCATAGTTCTAAATCAGCAACGCTGAAATGTAATCCGAGATACAAAATAATGCGACCCGTGTTGCAGCCGGCATGGAATCATCTCAGCAATAGTAAGAGCGTTCTGTTGACTTCTACCTTGGGATCTTGCCTAAATATGGCAAGCGAATGCAACACGCAGCGATTCCCACATCAATGTAAGGCGATTGAATGCTCTCATTCGGCTCTAACCTGACCAGAGCCTGCTTTCCTATCGCTCTTTTACCCCACAAGATCTGGGAAATACTCTAGCTAAGTGTTCAGTTCAAAAGCTATACATCCCACAGTGTACTCGATAATTGCCATTTGCGGGTTGCTTTCGCGCAAGGATGAGTTTTTCCAATTTCTCTTACCGTACCCCTCTTCCGGTAAACTGGCGGGAGCCAGCCGATTGCTGTGAGGAACCCCCCAAATGTCCCATTTGTACGTTTTAGTCCTGGTTGTCATTGTCGTTGCCCTGCTTTCGGTGGCGCTTTATCGCACTTCGCAGGTCAAGACCAAGGCAGATTACCTGGTGGCGGGCCGCTCGCTTCCGGCCATCGTGTTAGTGCTTACTTTACTCACCTCGTGGATCGGCGCAGGGTCGTTGTTTGCCGGCGCGGAAAATGCCTATAAGAACGGTTTTGCCGCTCTCTGGCAACCGGCCGGCGGCTGGCTAGGCCTGCTGCTCATCTATTTCATTGCGCCCCGGGCGCGCAAATTTGCCCAGTTCACGCTGCCAGATCTGCTGGAAGTCCGCTATAACCAGACTGCTCGGGTACTGGGCGCAATCGCCATTCTCTTTGCTTTCACGGCCATCACCAGTTACCAGTTCCGTGGCGGCGGCGATGTGCTGCACCTTATTTTCCCCGATACTATTACGCCGGAACTGGGCACCTACATCATTGCGGCTTTCGTCATTACCACCACGGCGATGGCCGGCATGTCTTCCGTAGCCTATATGGACGTAGCCATCGGCTCATTGGTTACTGTCATCTGCCTGATTGCCGCGCCTTATCTTTTCCTCCAAGCCGGCGGCTGGGCCGGTCTCCATGCCGCGCTGCCGCCGCAATACTTTCAGGTTTTGGGTAATTACCGTTTCGGGCCCAAGCATGTGGAGCAATCGGTCGGAATGGGCGTCATCCGCGCACTCGAATTTCTTGTGCCTACCTTACTTTTGATGCTTGGCAACCAGGTGATGTACCAAAAGTTTTTCTCCGCCAAGAGCGAACGGGATGCGCGCATCTCGGTTGTCGGCTGGACTTTGGGTACTTTGGTACTGGAGACCTTGATCGTATCTATCGCCATCTTCGGCCGGGCGCTCTTCCCGACGGGTGAGGTTGCACTCCATCCCCGCGAAATTATTCCCTATACGGCTCGCCACGGTCTGCCCG
>JAATFE010000511.1 GCA_015655365.1 Terriglobales bacterium | reverse complement strand
GCCGTGACCCGCGAGCTGGCGCTTATCAAGGTGGCCGCCCCGCCCAGCGAACGCTCTTACATCTTCGAGCTGGTCGAGGTCTTTCGCGCCCGCATCGTCGACCTGGCGCCGGAATCGCTGATGATCGAAATCACCGGCGTGGAAAGCAAGATCGAAGGCCTCATCCAGATGCTCAACGAGACCGAGGGCCGGGTGCTGGAGATTTGCCGCAGCGGCAAGATGACCATGCGCCGCGGACAGCACACCAGCCGCGTGCTGAGAGCCATGGAAACGGGCGAATCCGAGTTGCCCGTAGCGGACATCGAGTCCGTGGAGAATTTTGAAGAAGGCGCCGCCGTCGAGCCGGAATAGTCCCGCCCGCAGGCCAATGCCGGAAACACATCGCACTAAACCATAAACCCGCACACAAAGGACAATCGAGAAAAACATGGCGAAGACTTATTACGACAAAGATGCCGACCTCTCCCTCATTCAATCCAAGAAGGTAGCCATCATCGGCTACGGTTCCCAGGGCCATGCACACGCCCTCAACCTGAAGGACTCCGGCGTGCAGGTGAAGGTTGGCCTTGCGCCCACCTCGAAGTCCATCGCCAAGGCCCAGAAGGCCGGCCTGGAAGTGGGCACGGTTGCCGACGTGACCAAGTGGGCCGATGTGGTGATGGTCCTGGTTCCGGATCAGACCGCGGCCAAGCTGTATGCCGAAGAGATTGGCCCGAACCTGGCCGACGGCAAGCTGCTGATGTTTGCGCACGGCTTCAACATCCACTACAAGACGATCGTTCCTTCCAAGGGCATCGACGTGGGCATGGCCGCACCGAAGGCTCCGGGCCATCGCGTTCGCGAGATCTTCCCCGAGGGCGGCGGCGTACCGGGACTGATCGCCGTGGAGCAGGATGCGACCGGCAAGGCGCACGCGCTCTGCCTCAGCTATCTGAAGGGCATCGGCTGCACCCGCGCCGGAGTGCTTGAGACCACCTTCAAGGACGAGACCGAGACCGATCTGTTCGGCGAGCAGGCCGTGCTTTGCGGCGGCGTCAGCGCGCTGATCAAGGCGGGCTTCGACACGCTGGTCGAAGCCGGATACCAGCCGGAGAACGCCTACTTCGAGTGCCTGCACGAGCTGAAGCTGATCGTCGACTTGATCTATCGCGGCGGCCTGTCGTACATGCGCTACTCCATCTCCGACACCGCGGAGTGGGGCGACTACGTCAGCGGCCCGCGCGTGATCAACGCCGAGAGCCGCAAGGCCATGAAGGAAATCCTGACCGAAATCCAGAACGGGGCGTTTGCCAAGCGCTTCCTGGCCGACCAGAACTCCGGCCGCAAGGAGTTCACGGCGTTCCGCGAAGCCGAATCCAAGATCCCGGTCGAGATCGTGGGCAAGCAGCTCCGCGCCCAGATGCCCTTCCTGGACCCGATTACCGTGGAAGAGAGCAAGAAGAACGTGTAAAAGCAGTTGACAGCTAACAGTGAACAGTTGTCAGTTGCCAGCCAAACCGCCGGGCAGCCTTCGGGCTGCCCGGCGGTTTTGTTTGCGGTGAGGAAACGACACCGCTTCACAGGCGTACAGGTGCTGTGCCCACCCGTCGGATGGACGCTAATGCATTGAAAATGCTTCCGTTAGCATGGCATCACAGATTCACGCGCGCTGTGCCGCTGTATCCAGGTGACGGAGCGTGGCGGAACCGGTTGAAACTGCTTGGGT
>JAATFE010000326.1 GCA_015655365.1 Terriglobales bacterium | reverse complement strand
GTCCACGGCGGGTTGGGGCCGTCGTCGAAGGTAAGCGGCAGTTCGCCAGGAAGCTGCGGAGCAACCAACGCCGCGCCGAAAATTCGCGAGCGCGGCCACATTGCGGCATATGCTCCGCCACGAGCCATCAATCCGAGGCCGGCAACGGAACCCAGTCCGAGATAAATCTCCGTAGCAAGTGGAGAAAGCATTCTGCTCTCCAGTGTGCGCCCCACGGCCATTGGATCGCAAGGAGAACCTGAATCAGGTACGAGCCATCGTCATCGGTCGCCCGACCGCCGAGTCACACCAATATCTTAACCGTGCGCCTCTCCTCGTTTTGTGATCTGTGCCCCGACGCGGGTTCTATTGGGGATCACTACACCAAACGTTCAAAAACGTACGCTTGGCCGAGATTCAGTGTACGAAGCCGCTGCTTGCATCGCCCTGATGTATTGAAGTCCTTCCGGCCATGGGCCGAATCCGTCCGCCGCGCTGATATGCCCATGTGGGCCGAGGGCAATAAAGTTGCTTCCCCAATTTTCCGATAACCCTGTGACTCGTTCGTACGCCATGTAGGGGTCTTCGGTGCTCGCGATAACGGTGCTTGGGAAAGGAAAACGGCAGGTAGGGATCGGAGAAAAACCGCTTGTTCCTTGCGGAAACGTCGTTGCCTCGGTGTCACTTGGCGCGACAATCAGGGCACCGACTATTTTCCTGCCATAATGGCAAGCCCAATGAGCAATTGTCACTGATCCCAGAGAATGTCCGACAAGAATGACATTATCCTGCGCCTCACGAATAGCTGCATCTAGCGATACAACCCAATCATGACAAACGGGTGTGTTCCAGTCATCCTGCTCAACTCTGCTGAACTCCGGGTGCTGCTTTTCCCATTGAGACTGCCAGTGTTCAGGGCCAGAGCCGTAGAGACCAGGAACAATCAAGACTTGGGCTGATGGTGAGACTGTTTGTGTGGACACGTCCCATTATAAAGTCACTCAGACGAAAAGATTTCGAGCGCGGAACGAACGTTTGCGCAACAACTTCCGGACTGTGCCAAATCTCAGGTTTTTGAGTTGCAAAAAGGTATTGCAGCGATAAAGTAAATGGCGATACCTTTCCGCAACCATGCTCATCGGCTACGCACGCGTTTCAACTAACGAACAGGACACCACGGCTATTGCGGCTATTACCACGGCGCAGCGTTGCGGCGCAGGTCGTCGAGTGGGTAATGGGTTCCGCGCCACGTGACTCCATCGCGAGCCAACGTGAGGACGACTGAACGCAGGAAACCAAAACCGGCAATGGCCGCGGATGGGGCAAAGAGAACCGCCAAGGCCGGCGAGACACCGTTCAGACGGCGATTGGCGTGAAAAGCCAGTGCAATGCTCGCGTAGGTCAGCAAGCCAGCGGGTAGCGCCCAACCTCCCGCCACAATCGCCGCCAAGGGCAGCACCACCTGCACCGCAACTCCCAACAAGGCCAACAAAGAGGGCACCAGCCGATACCGGAAGGCCGCAAAACCGTTCTTCTCCACGTTGGCGACGATACCAGAGGCACCGCGAATCCATCGAACCCTCACCAAGTCAGGACCGACCGTCACGCAAGACCGGTAACCGGCATGCTTGACCATCCAGCCGATGCTGAGATCCTCCACCACCTCCATGCGCAAGGCGGCAAAGCCGCCGAGATGATTGAAAGCTTCAGTGCGTACAAGATTGAAGCCGCCCACGCCGAAAAAATCTTTCGTGTCTGGATCGGACACTTTCCATAGACGAACGGACCACTGCACCAATGCCTGGATCGTGGCCTGCATCGCAGCCTCACCGATGCTTTTCCGAATCAAGCTGGGCACCAGCACCAAGTGGTCGGCCTGCCCGGCGATCGCTTGCCGCAAAGCAAGTTCCAAAGCCTGCGGAGCGAAGAGCATATCGCCGTCGGTGAACAGCAACCAAGGGGCGACGGCTTGCTGCGCGGCCAAATGGAGCGCATGCGGCTTGCCCAGCCAGCCCGCAGGCAGTTCGCTATTGTGGATCACCTGCAAGCAATGCAGCCCTTCGCAGGCCACCGCCTCGGCGGCAACCTGGTCCATGAGCACGCCTGTCCGGTCGGTCGAGCGGTCATCGACTGCGATAATCTCAAGCCGCAACCCCGTCGACGCTAATAGAGAGCGTAGCGTGGCCTGAATGGATTTCTCTTCATTGCATGCGGGTACAACCACGGTGAGATGCGGGCCTTTACCTGCCGGAAGTGGTGGCAGTGCAGTTGCATCAATGCGGGTCAGGTCGGGTAGATGGGGCATTCCCCTGAGAGCCATAATTGCCTGCCTGAGCCAGCCAAGTGCCAACACCCAACTGAGAAAGATAAAAACCTGCCATGCAATTCTCGTCCCAAGCATGTGGTTATTATCGCTGACCAACCCATTCACGGGGTCTACCCAAACGGCGTTCCTTACGCCGGATCAGCTCACGGGGTGGGGGCCTCATCGTGCGACGGCACAAACCTCATCCGCGCGCGCGCAAAGGGCAATAGCGTGCAACTGACGGCGCGCAGAACGAGCGCTAACTTGGTGCGTTTTGCGATGACCGGGCGGGCTCGGAGCACGTCGTAGCCCTGGCGCTCAATGGCGCGCAGAATCTCCAGGCCGCCGCGGCTGAAAAGGTCCAGATCGAGAGCCAGGTCGCGGCTCACCATGCCGATCAGCGGACGGCCCTGCTCAAACAACGAGTGGGCATAATCCACTTCGAAACGCATCAGGGCGCGAAACTCGGGCGTGGCGATGCCGCTGACGATGTCCTGGTCGGTGACCCCGAACCGGCGCATATCCTCCTGGGGGAGGTATACGCGGCCCTTGGCGATGTCCAGACGGACATCCTGCCAAGAGTTGGCCAATTGAAGCCCGGCACAGATCAGGTCGGAGAGGCGGAAATGCTCTTCACTTTGCTCGCCGCAAGCGTAGAGTACCAGGCGGCCCACCGGATTGGCCGAATAGCGGCAGTAGGTCAGTAGATCCGTCATGGAGGCGAAACGCGCAGCGGTCTGGTCCTGGCGGAAAGCAACCAACAAATCGGCGAACGGTTTCTTGGGAATAGAGCAGACACGAATAGTCTCGGCCAGCGCAACAAAAACCGGGTGGCGCGCGCGGCCCTCATAGCAGGCATCGAGTTCGCGGCCCCACAGGTCGAGCAGGGCAAGGGACTGAGCCGGGTCGCCCACCTCGTCTCCGAGATCATCGGAGATGCGACAGTAGGCGTAGAGGCAGTAAAAGTGGACGCGCAGCGCCTTAGGAAGAAACCAGGAACCAACGTGGAAATTCTCGTAGTGAGACTCGGCTAATCGCCTGCACCAAGCCTGCGCCTCGGCGAGAGTAGGCGCAATCTCGGGGATGCGATAACTCGCGGGAAGCGCAGCCCAGCCGCGCTGAATCAGAAGGCTCTTGTCCGGCGCCTCATTCTCCGGTTCCATAGTTGTTGCCGTCATTGCTTCACTTTGGGGCACAAGTAATTGTGTTCCTCCATCAATCAATTGGGAAGCATCTTTCGCGAGATCATATTTACCGAAAATTGCGAGGTCACGAAAATCATCCTGCGGCAGTTGATCATCGTACCGACTCTGTCGGTTCTTCTTCGGCAATCTAAATTTAAATTGGAGTGGCGCGCAAAGAAGGTCAATTTTGATCGTTACGCGATTGAAGGCAATGTTTATTCATAATGCCCAGAAGCACTCATTTTGAGCCCTGTTACGGCAGCAAGCAGACTCTACTGAGTTTCGCATAATATAGTGAGAATCTGAGTCATAGAGCAGTAAGCTATCCGGCATGAGACG
>JAATFE010000297.1 GCA_015655365.1 Terriglobales bacterium | reverse complement strand
TGGCAGCAGGCGTTCTTGGAACGCCCGATTCCGGCGCCTCCATGGTACGCCGCGTCGGCCTCGCCAGCGACCCCAGCCCCATCGTGTCCCAGCTCATTGTGCCCACGCATTGCATACTTTGCTAATACGAGGGCGTGGTCCGGATAGTTCCATAAGGCGGCGAAAGACCGGTTTCCGGTAATCGGGAACTATCGGGTCCGGCTTCCCAAAATCGCCTCTAATTTGGCGAAAACCCTTGAAATCTCTGCTCAGAGCATTTTTCTAGTAGATGTAGAGTGGCTTTGAAAGGGCACGGCTTTAGCCGTGCCGTAAAATGGCCGAAATGATAGGGCTTTACAGGCTGCGGAAAAATGCGGGCAAAAGGGCGATATGCGTCAGGGCACGACCGGGGTACCCTCTGGGTCGCGTGCCGTAAGTGCCGCAAAATCAACGTCGGCTTCAGCCCCTGAGGGGCGTTTTCGGGCGGATTCGCGTAGAATTAGCCCTTTTTCCGCAGCCTGTTCAACTCCTGAGGAACGCGATTGGGAAGTTAGACACCTGATCGGAGGTTCCCTAATACCGCTGCAAAAAGTCCGGCTCCACGGGGTTTTCAAACAGCGAAGCGTCGCGGGTCACGATGGTCAGCCCCGAAGGCGTAACAAAGTACCGCCGCTTGTCTTCCACCGGGTCGTAGCCGATCACCGTTCCTTCCGGAATGTGCACGTCCCGATCGATAATCGCCCTGCGGATGCGGCAATGGCGGCCGATGTTCACATGGGAGAAGATGATGCTCGCGTCCACCTCGGAGTAGGAGTTGACGCGCACATCCTGCGATACCACCGAATCGGAGACCGAGGCGCCGGAGATGATGACGCCGGCCGTGATGACCGAGTTGACCGCGGTTCCGGTGCGGCCCGGCTCGCCAAAGACGAACTTGGCCGGTGGATACTGCCGCACGCGGGTGCGGATTGGCCAGTTCTTGTCGTAGAGGTTGAACGTCGGCGAAACCGAGCAAAGGTCCATGTTGGCGTCGTAGTAGGCGTCCAGCGTGCCCACATCGCGCCAATAGAGCGCCTCCTGCTTGTTCTCGTCCACAAAGCTGTAGGCCACCATCTTCCGCTTGCCCAGCAGGTTGGGCAAAATGTTATGCCCGAAATCGTGCTTCGAGTTCGGATCCTGGGCGTCGGCGATCAGCGCCTTCAACAGCGTCTCCGTGTTGAAGATGTAAATGCCCATCGAGGCATCCACGGCGTTCGAGTTGCTGGGCGACCGGAAACTGGTGGAAGTGGGCTTCTCCTGGAAACCCATGATCTCCCCGTTCTTGCCCACCTCCACCACCCCAAACCGCGAAACCTCGTCGGACGGAATCGGCAGCGTGGCCAGCGTGACCTCGGCCTTGGTGTCCTTGTGGTGTTTGAGCATCCGGCTGTAGTCCATTTTGTAGATGTGGTCGCCGGACAGGATGATGATGTAACTCGGCTGCTCGCTGCCGATCGAATAAATATTCTGATAGACCGCGTCGGCGGTGCCCATGTACCAGTTGGCCCCGGTGCGCTGCATGGGCGGCATCAGCTCGAAAAACTCTCCCAGCTCCTGTGCCACAATCCCCGTCCACCCCTCGCGGATATGCCGGTTCAGCGAGAGCGCCTTGTACTGCGTGAGGATGTAGACCTTGCGCAGCCCTGAGTTGATGCAGTTGGAGAGAGTGATGTCGATGATGCGATAATGGCCGCCAAACGGCACAGCCGGTTTGGCGCGATCGCGGGTCAGCGGGAAAAGCCTTTCACCGGCTCCGCCCGCAAGCAAAACTCCAAGTGTATCTCTCATGTCCGTCACAACCTGCCTTCGCTCTCTTGCTTGTCCAGAAAGCAGCGCGTAAACGAGGAAGTGCCGCTATCCGGTACAGCATCCTTTTCCTGTGAGACTTCCTGAAAAGTGTCTCCGAACGGTGGAGAATATCACATAAAGATGACACCGGCAGTCCGTCTGCTTGTATCGAGAGTGTTGCAGAGAAAATAGTTAACCTAAAACGATTCAGTTGGAGCGGAGTGCAGAAACAGGAAAGCGGCCATGCAAAGCGCATGGCCGCTCGGATGACTCTGTCGATTCCATGGGCTGCTCGAAGCCGCCCATGCTACCGCTTCTTGCTGAACTTGTACTGCACCCCGACCGAGATGGCGAAGTTGACGTCGGTCTGGGTGATCTTGGACCCGTAGTTGATCCCATAGCGAGTGATCACGGCATCGGGCGTAATGCGGAAGACCCAGTGCGCAGACCGGTTCAGGTCCATATGCCCGCCAATGATCGCTGCCGGAGCGACCTGGTCGTTATAGAAAGCGACCACTGACGGAGAGTTTCCGCGCAGATCCTGTTCGAACTTTCCATACGCTCCGCCAAACAGCGCATGGGCAATCAGCGCGCCGTGCTTGTTGTGCGGACCAAGCCATTCCGGGCCTGCGACAAATAAGTATTGGCTGACAAACGGCCCCTTGATGCTGGCGGTGTTGGGCGCCGCACCGCTGGTGCCAACATAGCCGCGGCCCGAGCCTTCTACTGCCCAATGCTTGGCGAACCAATAGGAGGCGGAGAGATCGAGACCGCCGAGGTTAGACCCCTGCAGAACATTTGGGCCGGCCTTCATATGGTCGTAGGCCATGCCCAATGAAACATCATAGCGGTTGTCATAGCGCACATTGGCCAGCGGATCGGTGGCAATGTAGGTACCATTCCCGGCGGTCGGGGCAGCGGTGCTCTGCGCCTGAGCGCGGATTCCGGCACTGAGAGCCAGGACGGCAACGGCAACAAGAGAGGCGAACGTTCTAACTGGGAGGCGCATCACTAACCAGCTTACAGGACCATGCCGAGGTGGGACAATCCAGCCGCGCCGCATTGCTTTTAAGCTACGGTTCGCACTGCTCCATCTGGCGCGACCAAACCAGGTAACGGACGGTTTTGAGGGTTTCGATTGCCGACACCGCGCTCGAATAAATTGCCGATTGCGGCGTCAGCGGCGGAGCTGCGTGGGTGCGCCACTCCAGTGGTAAGCGATTGAAAATAAGCCCTGTACGCGGCAGATGGGGCGCGCTTGAAACAACTTCCGCCGAATGCCAGCCGTGGGCCTTCATGATGCGCAGCGAGTAGCAGGCGTTTTGGATCGTATCCATGGCCTGCGGCTCTTCGAAAATGGCCGACGCGGGAATGCCTTGGGCGTGGGCTGCCTTCGCCATCACCTTCGATTCAAAGAAGTTATTGTGCGCTGCGCCGCCGGTGAGAATCAGGCGGGGGGCAACCCCGCGCTTGTACTCGCGCACAGCTTCATTGACGCGGGAAAGCTGAGTCGGGGAGGGGTTGCCGTCGCTGTCCGCCCGGTAGCCGAGCACAATAATGGCGTCAAAGCGGTCGAGCGAGGTGTTCGAGACGGGCGCAAAGTGGCGCGCCAGCATTCCCCAGGCCAGCAGGGAAAGCATTGCTAAAACAGTAGTTAGAACGATGCGACCGCGCCAGCCAAGGCGTTTGCGGCGGGCTGGCGAGGGCCTGTGACTGCTTCTGCGGCGAACGGGAGTCTGGCGGCGGAGCGGCTTGCTGGTCAAGAG
>JAATFE010000127.1 GCA_015655365.1 Terriglobales bacterium | reverse complement strand
GTGCCAGTGCCCAGCAGTGTCGCTCCATCGTAAAAACTCACCGTGCCGGTGATGGAGTACGTCGTCCCCGTTGCCGCACCGAATGGAGCAATAGTCGCGGTCAGGGTCTCGGCCATTCCCACAGTGAGCGTCGCCGGACTTGCCGTAACCGTGGTGACCGTGGCCCCCTTGGTCACCGTAATCACAATCTGAAGCGAGGTGGACCCTGCATAATTCGCATCCCCAGGCCACACCGCCTGCAGCGTATGGGTAGAGAGTGTGCTCGTGGGAATCACCACCGAAAACGTCGCCGTGGTCACGCCGCTTGTGCCCGTCGCCAGCTTTGCCGTGTACGTCGGCTGCCCGTCCACGTTCAGCCCAACCGCGCCCGCGGGCAAAACGGCACCGGCAGGGGGGCTGCCCACCGTCAACGTAACCGTGGCGGTGATGGTTGAGCCGAGCGATGCCGAGTTGGCAGATGGCGTCACCGCGAGACTCGTGGTGCTCTTTTGGACGTTGATATTCACCGGCGTCGGCGTGGCAGCCGAGGCGTAGTTCGCGTCGCCGTTGTAAGTGGCCACAATTTCATTGCCGCCCAAGGCAAACACTCCCTCGACGGTCAGCGTTGCGACTCCATTGGAGTCCAGAGTAGAGGATGACGAAGACACCGCCGCGCCGGTCGACGTGTTCAAAAACGTCACGTTGCCGGTCGGCGTGGCGCCGCCTGTTTGGGAAACCACGGTAGCCGTCAGCGTGATCTGGGCCGAGGGATTGTAGGTCGAGTTGAGTTCCGTAGGCAAAACCTGAAGCGTCACGCTTACCCCGCCTGTGCCATTCGCCTCCGGCTTGGCCCACTGGTTCACCAGTGCCTGCGCATTCACCGTACCCAGTCCGGTGGCCAAATCGTAACCCGCGGCGGCGGCAAAACCGATCTTGTTGGCCGCACCGCAGTCGGGGCTTCCCTCTGCGCACGGCAACTGCGCGCTGCCCTGCTGCACGTCGTTGAAGATACCGCTCGC
Source organism: Terriglobales bacterium (assembly GCA_015655365.1). Taxonomy (GTDB): domain Bacteria; phylum Acidobacteriota; class Terriglobia; order Terriglobales; family Acidobacteriaceae; genus Telmatobacter. The sequence goes on along the minus strand of JAATFE010000127.1, from coordinate 1,799 downwards.
CCGGCTCAGCGTATACAGGTTGGGCGCAAGATTGCCCTGCGCTCCGTTCTTCTCCGCCACCAATGCGGCGAGCCCGGCAAAAAGAGCCGCTGCTGCGGAGCTCCCGCCGCTGCGCACCAGCGTGCATCCCGTCGAGGAACCGCCAAGGCAGAAGGCCAGGCCGCGGTTCACTCCCGAGTCAAGAGCCGTGGGCAGGGCAAGGTCGGGCAAAAGCCGGTGGCTGGTTCCCGTTACTGCCGTCTTGGCTTGCAGGTTCTGCCAACTGGGCGCTCCATAAAGCGTGCTGCTGCCTCCGCCGCCGGCATAGGCCGGATCGGCCGCACTCACCGGCGACCACGCGGCCAGCGCCGAGGCTCCCGAAGCCGGCCCGGTGGGTCCAAACGCCGCTGCGCCCACCGCGGTATTCCACGGTGTCGAGGCTAGGGCATTCACGCCGTAGCCGCTCGTGACCGGGGCATCGCTGCCCGCCAAATGACATGCCGCGGGACCGTTGTCGCCCGTGCCCGCGACGATCGCAATGCCCTCCGCCGCGGCCTGCTGGTAAAGCGCCGCATAAAAGGCCTGATGCGCCTCGCTGAGCGCCGCTTCGCACGTGGAATAGCCGACCGTTACGGTGTGCGCCAGCGCCTGATCCACAATGGCCGCCAGCGACAGGTCCAGGCCGTCGGTTGCTCCGGTGGTGGCCGCGGGAGCCAGGACGATCTGCGCTCCGGGCGCGGCGGCGCCAGCCCACGAGGCAACCAGCGTAGCCTCGGCTTGGTCGGCTGTCAGGCCGGGGTCAGCACCATTTGCTAGCACCGTGAGAGGGCTGGCGGGCAAGCCGAAAGCCGCGCGGAAGGCCACAATATCGTCGCTGCGCACATTGCTGCGTCCGGCAATGGCAATCGTCTCTCCGGCGCCGTTGGTCCCCGCAGCGAAAAGCGCGTCGAGATGCAAAAGCTGGGCAGCCAGTTGCGGAGTCAGCGCCTCGGCCTGGCTCAGCGAGGTTTGCGCCGCGAGTTGGGCAGCCGTCGAGGTCATTGCCTGCGGCGTGGTCAGCGAAGCGGTGGACAACGCTCCATCCAGCGAGACCAGTCCATGTACGAGTGGCTTGATGGCGGCGGGCACGGAGATGTTGCCGCTCAGCACTGCGCGCGTTCCCGCAGCGGTTGCAGCCAGGTCGATCTGGGTCTGAAAGGCTTGTTCCACCTGGGCTACGGTTCCAGAGAACTCGATCCACTCGCGGCTTGCGGGCAGCGGAGCGACCTGAAATCCCTGGCTCTGGAGCCATGCGGAAACCGCGGCAACATCGGCGGCGGAGTTGGCGTACGAGCTGGCAAAAGCCGCCGGTGTGAGCCAGTGGTGATACTCGGGCGAGGCTGGATTTTGCTGGCTGGCAAGTTCCGCGGTCAACGCTTGCTGCTGATCTGCGGAGGGATCGAGAAGCAGCAGTATCCGCTCCAGGCGGGTGCTCGACGGCGCGGCGCCCAAATCGGACGTGGCCTGGGACAGCAGCGGTTTGCCTGCGGAGAGTGCCGCCGGAGCGGAAGCGCGCCAATCCCCGGCCAGCCGAGGTGCAGTCGCTTGTGCGGAAGCCTCGATTGAGTTGGATATCCCGAGGCTGAAAAGAAGGAGTAAGGCAAGCGGCAGGCCGAAGCTCTTTTTGTGTCCCATGGTCCTCTTTGTACGCGAACCCTGAAAGACCTGCGCCTCCTTCCAGGCGGGCGGAGATGGCACAGCCCTCTCTCCCCTCATGGAATGGTCTTCACACCCTGCCGCCCTTTAGGCCGCGGATTCACGATTTCATTGCGCTTCGCCCC
>JAATFE010000240.1 GCA_015655365.1 Terriglobales bacterium | reverse complement strand
TGGTTCCTCCCTCATCGAGGACGATCTCTTGCGTTGAAGTTATACCCCTTCCCGGCTTGGGCTGAAGATAGAGATTGAAGAAGGCAAGCTGCTTGTGCCAGGCGTCCAGACGATGCTCGCGCTGCGAGAAGCCATGTAATTCCTTCGGATAGGTAATGTAGAGGAAGGGCTTCCCTGCCCTTTTGAGTGCCTCGGTGAATTGGATGGATTCATAAGGCGGCACCTGCGGATCGTCCTCGCCATGCTGGATGAGCAAAGGGGCAGTAATCTTGGGGACATCGGCCAGGATATTTGCCTTGCGATAGACCTCCGGCTTCTGCTCTGGCGTACCGCCCATCTTGGCCGTCCAACGAATCGCCGAGGGACGATTCGTGCGCTCGATAAAGGACGCGCGGTCCACAACCCCATACAGTTCGATGGCTGCGTGCCAAAGTTCCGGACGCTTGGTTACTTCATAAGCAACCATGGTTCCGCCGTGACTTCCTCCGCCAATGCCGATGCGTGCTCTGTCGGCGAGCCCCTTCGACACCAGGTACTCAGCACCCAGGGCGACGTCGTCCACTTCGCCTCCGCCGCTGTCCTCGACATTCAGATTGCGAAACCTCTCGCCATAACCGCTGCTGCCGCGATAGTTGGGAGTGAGGACGAGATATCCATGTTGCGCCAGGAAGAGCGCCCAAGGATCCCAGCCGAGATTGTCCTGCCCTTCGGGGCCGCCATGAATCCACAGAATAGCCGGGTATTTCTTGTCCGCTGTGTAATTGAGCGGCTTATATAAAATACCGGCAATTTCCAGCCCGTCCTTGCTCTTATAGTGCACCACTTCCGGCTGCTCCAGGCCTGTGTGGGCAAAGTTGATCGGCTGCGTCTTGATGACAATCTTTGCCGATTCCCCTTCTACCGATGCAACAGCAAGGCTGGAAGTCTCAAAGGTCGAGCTATGCAGGAAATAAATCTGGCGTCCGTCCGGAGACCAGACCGGCGCGCCGTCCACTCCAGCGCCGACTCTTGCCAATGCATGTGGATTGCTGCCATCGGCGCCGGCAATCCACACGTGGCGCTCTTCGAGATTGTTTCGGTTGGAGACAAAGGCAAGCCGCTTGCCGTCGGGCGAATAGACAGGATTCTCATCCTCCGATTCGCCGCTCGTAATAGGTTGGGCCGCGCCACCCTCCGCAGAAATCAGATAGATATTGTTCCATCCGGAATCCTGAAGCTCGATGGCAAGCGATTTGCCATCCGAAGTCCATTCCGGACGACGAAGCGACCATCCTCCACCGCGATCCTCCTTGGCTGTATAGATGACTTTAGCCTCGCCCTTGAAGCGTCCGGAAGCGGCATCGAACTCTGCCACCCGAAGGCGGCCACTAAAGAATTCCGGCGAGCGCTCGATATACGCGATTCGCGTGCTATCGGGGGACCATGCCGCACTCTCTTCATCTGCCGGCGAGATGGTGAGAAGCGTGGAAGTAAGCCCGTCCTTGCTGACAACGCCCAGGTCGGCATTGCCGCGGCGTCCTGTCTCAAAGAGAATCCATTTGCCGTCAGGAGACCATTGCGGATTGCGATCGGAAGCAGTGCGTGGATCTCCGCCGCCCTTTCTGCCATCGGTAAGCCGCAACGGTGCGCCTCCATCGACCGAGACTCTCCAAACAGCGCCCTCACCGACAAAGGCAATGAACTTCCCATCGGGAGACCACTTGAGGCCCTGTTTCCCGCCTTGGGTTGTTGTCAACACAACGGGCCAACCTCCTTCGGAAGAGACCAGAGCGACCTGCCCGTCCCGTGTAACGGCAAACTGCTTTCCATCGGGCGATAGCGCGATTGACCCCAGCCCGGATGCATCCGCAAGATCTTCAAGTGTCAGCTTCACCGGTGGGTTGGCGGCCGCATTCAAGCAAGGGGCCGAGGCAAGGGTGAGCGCGACCAGCGACCACCCAAAAGTCCGAAACGTGCGACGAATTCGATTCATCTTGATCGCTCCTCAGAAGCTGTAGCGGACGGAGAACTGCGCCGACCGCGGAAGTTGAATATTCTGCAACGAGCCGAATGTGCTGGAAGAAATGTTGTTGCCGTTGACAAATTGCTGCGCGGCGCCCTGGTTGATAAGGTTATACAAATTGAAATCGACCTGAACGGACTGACGATCGCCGATTTTGAATTCCCGACCCGCAGCCGCATCCCATTGCAACAGCCACGGGCACCAGATCTGCCCCTCGCCGCGATTGGCATAAGCAAAGCGATAGGTCGTTGCAAGCGGATTGGAAACCGTGCGCGTGACCCCACCGTAGGTGACGTTCTGCGTCGCCGGGCCAAATTGTCCGTTATAGGTTTGGCCCAGGGCCGAGAGAGTGGTGATGACAGGGCCGCCCGGCGTGCCAGACTGCGCCGTGAAGCTGGTCGAGGTGCGCAGCTTGAATGGCGCCTTGTAATTGAGACCGGCACGGAGTTGGTTGCGCTGCCACATACGATCTCGGGTATCGCCCGTGTAGTCGTTGGTGACATTGCCGCGCACCGAGCCGATGCCCGCGTTATTGGCAAACTTCGTCGGTTCGATGATGGCGGAAGGATCGTTCGGCTGCCAGGTGCCGGCCAGGTGATCCGGAGAGTAGCTGTAGGTTCCAAAGAGACGAACCTTTTCAGTCTGCTTGCTGGCAGTGAACTCGATTCCCTGATACACAAACCAGTTCCATTTGTTGTTGGTCACGTAGTAGGTGTTGTTGAGCGCCGGATTGACCAGGCCGTTCCATACGGTTCCCGAAGCGGTTGCCGTGTAAATCTGGTTGGTATCGTACTGAGCGGGCCGGTCGCGGTACTCGCGATTGATATAGCTGGCATCGATCACCAGTTCCCCCGGCAACTGTGCGCGGTAACCCACGGTCCACTCTCGCACGTAGCCTTGGTGGCGGCCAGGGTCAAAGGTCTTGCCAGGCGTCAAGCCGGTACTGCCCGGCGTGACAAAAGAGACCCAGGATCCGTTTTCCAAATACTGATCGGTGACGGTCAGCGTGTTGGTTCCTGCAGTTCCAATATAGCTGGCGTTGGTGATGTCGGTGATCTTCGACCAACTTGCGCGAACAATATTCCTCTGACTCCTGGTCAGCGAATAATCGACGCATACGCGCGGAGCATAGTTCCAGGAGTGCTGCGTCGTCACCTTGAAGATCTTGTCGTATGCGGAAACCCAGTCAGGGCGAAGTCCCGCCGTGACAGAGATGCGTGTCGTCGGCCTCCAGTGATCCTGAAGGTACCAGGCATAATCGTTGGCGCTGATGTACTCGTTCAACACACTCGCGGCGCTCACCGACTGCTTATGGAATATGGAGTAACCCTGGGTCGGATCCTTGGCGTTGTTGAGAACGGCATCCTCCTGAATCACCGCACCGTTGTTGGCATAAAGCGTCGTCACCTTGTCGCGCTCGTTTGG
>JAATFE010000158.1 GCA_015655365.1 Terriglobales bacterium | reverse complement strand
GGTGATGCGCTGGGTGAGCCCGCGCTCGATGCGGTCCCACTCCTGGGCGCTGATCAGGCGCGGAAGCAGGTCGTAGGGAAAGATGCGCTCGGTGCCCTCGTCGCGGCCGTAAACGGTGAAGGTGATGCCCTGGTTCAGGAACGACAGGTCCGCCGACTGCTTGCGCCGCTGCAATTCCTCTTTGGGCAGGCGCGCCAGAGTCTCGGCCAGCGCCTGGTAGTGGGGGCGCACCTCTCCGCCATCCGCGCGCATCTCGTCGAAGGCGCGGTCCAGCGGATAGTCTCCGAACAGCGTTTCCAATTCCACCGATTGGCCAGCGTTCATGAAGGGGCCGCGAGCTTTCTTGGGCGCAAAATCAGGGGGAGCGATGGCAAGAGGGATGCGGATGATGCAGTCAGCCAGCACAGCCCTGTTCTCTTGCTTTTAGCAGGATCGGTATAAGGGAACCATGAGGAAACGCGGAAAGGCGTTGCGAGGACAAGAGGCAGGAAGAGGTTAGAGGATAACTACACCCAATAGGCAAGTGAGCGCATCTGTTTCAGACACAGGCAGCGTGGAACGCCGAAGCAATGACTGCGACAAGCAACGACACTGGCACAAAGAATCAGTTTGAATCCATGTCTCCAGGCACATTTGGAAGAGTCCAACCAGCACAGAACTCGTCCAAGGATGGGACCGAAATGGCCCAACAACTCTTCAAGCCGCCTGTTTCTTCTTCCGCGTACGAATGGGCTGAATCAGGATTTCCGCGGGAATGTTGAGGTGCCGATTCAGTTGCCGGATCATGGTCAGCGACAAGGCGCGATCTCCGCGCAGAACTTCATAGACCCGGGTTCGATTGCCGATGATTCCGATAAGCGCTTTCTTGTCCTCGCCTTGCTGTTCCAGCCTGAACTTGATGGCATCAATCGGATCCGGCATATCCATGGGAAAATGCGCCTCTTCGTAGGCTTCCACTAACGTCGTTAGAATCTCCAAGCGGTCCCCGTCGGCAGTGCCTTCCTCCGCGCCCCACAGACGCTCGATCTCTCCCAGGGCGGCCTCATGGTCGGCTTCAGTCTTGATGGGTTTCAGTTGCATACTGGATCGTCCTCACATCGATTGCGTCGTACTGTTTGTGCGTTCCCAGCCATTTAATAAAGACAGTGCCGCGCATATAATCCACTGCCACCACCAGACGATATGCATTTCCCTTGATGTTGAAGACCACCCGATCCGCTCCAATAATGCTAGCGTGGGCATAACCTGCCTTCACATCGGATGAAGTCTTCCACTGCGCTTGTCGCACCTCTTGAAACCAGGAATCGAGAGCGGCCTTCACCGCACGCTGGTCCTTGTGTCCCTCCAGCTTTTCGACAAACCGCGTCAACGTACTGCGGGCAATGATGCGCACACCAATAAAGTACCATGTTCCCAAAACGGGTACAAGGTTAATCCGCGATCCTTGCAGGGCAATCGCATTTCAAATCTCGTTGCGCGCGACGTTTGTCATCCTTGTAACGCAGTGAAGGATCTGCATCTGTTTTTTCCCGCTTTGCGATGCTGGATGGAGAAGCGACGAGGGCAAACCTGCGCCATCGTGCCGGAAATGGGCCGAAAAGCAACTGCGGATCCTTCGTCGCCGCGCTCCTCAGGATGACAAGTCGATGAGAGTGCTCTGGGAATTCCAAATGCGATTCCCTGGCGCTCCTTGCCCAATAAATCGAATAAACGCGCAAGGGCGGCGAAGCCGATGTGGCCGCGCCGCCCTTGCCGTCTTACCCCAATGGAGTGCCCAGAGTTCCCTGGGTCTCTGACCGGATGATTTCGTGCCTTGAGTTCGCGCTTTCCCAGGTCCCAAAATCGGGACCTGGGGCACCTAAGCTGGTGCAACTTCAATCGGGCAGTGCCCTAGAACTGGTTCCAGAGAGACTGGTTGTAGACCGCGTGGTGATACTGCACCTCGGAGGCCTTGACGATGCTCCCCAGCTCCCGAGGCGAGCGGTTGGCCACGGCCTGCTTCAGGTCGGCATAGCGGCCCTGCACATCCACGCCCAGAATCTCCCCGATCCAGGCCGAGCCCTTGAAATCTTCGATGGCGTCCTGAATGTTGTCGGGCAGGAAGCGTCCGCCGGCACGCAGACCTTCAACGTCGGAGATGTTGCCGTCGATGCCGGTCTTGAAGATCGAGTAGAGGGTCAGGTAGGGGTTGGCGTCCGGCGCTACGGCGCGCACTTCGGTGCGCATGGAGCGCTTGTTGCCGATGGGAACGCGAACCATGGCGCCACGGTCGGTGGCCGAGGCCCGAATCTGGTTGGGCGCCTCGAAGTGCGGGTCCAAGCGGCGATAGGCGTTCACGCTGGAGTTAAAGATGAGGCAAAGGTCTAGCGCGCGGGTCAGGATGCGGTCCAGGAAGCTCCAGCCAAAGCCGGAGAGCTGCTCCTCGCCCTTCTCGTCCCAGAACATGTTGGTCTTGCCCTGGGAGACCGAAACGTTGGTGTGCATGCCGCTGCCGTTGACGCCGACGATGGGCTTGGGCAGGTAACAGGCGGTGTAGCCCATGTTGGCGGCGATCTGGCGAGTCAGCAGCTTGTAAAGCTGAATCTGGTCCGCTGCGGCCACCGCTTCGGCGTAGCTATAGTTGATTTCGAACTGGCTGGGCGCGACTTCGGGGTGATCCTTTTCGTTCTGGAAGCCCATGGCGCGCTGCACTTCCGCCGAAGTGTCAATGAACTGGCGCAACGGATCGAGCGGCAGCGAGTGATAGTAGCCGCCGGTGCTGATGAGCTCGAATTTATTGGTCTCGCAATATTTCTGCTCCGCGTCCTTGCCCGCGAAAAGGAAGCCTTCGATTTCTGGAGCGGCATTCAGGGTGTAGCCCTTCTCCGCATAGAGCTTGTCGCAGTAACCCTTGAGCACGCCGCGCAGGTCGCCGGTGTAGGCCGTGCCGTCCTTGTCGAGCACGGTGCCGAAGACCACCACCTTGCCGGTGCCGAAGACGTCGACAGGCACCCAATAGAAGGCGCTCCAGTCAATGCCGAGGCGCAGATCGCTCTCCTTCTGGGCCGTAAAGCCGCGGATGGAGGAACCGTCGAAGGTCAGGTTTTCGTAGGAGCCGAGCAGAAACTTCTTGTCGTAGTCGAGCAGGTGCAGGCGGCCTTCGAGGTCGCTGAACAGCACGGTCACGGCCTTGATCCGCTTCTCTTCGGCCAGATACTTCAACCGCTTCTCGCGAATCTCGTCCGCCGAGACCCGGTTGACACGATCAGCCTTGGCTGTCAGGTTGAGCTCTTCTAACTCCTCATACGAGAGAGCAAGAAAGTTGCGGTAGTCAGCAGACATGGATCTCCTTTTCGGCGAGATAAAAGGTGCAGCCCTTGCGTGGAATGGCGCAGGCGGCTGTGGGTAGCTTGTGAACTTAGAGTAACGCGGTGCGGCCCGGCACGCATAAGAAAAACAGTTTTGCGGAATGCCGGAAGGGCGAAGTCCCCAGGCGCAACCGCCGTCCGGCCCAACCGCATGGAGTAACCTGTTTTCTCAGGAGATTTCACTGCCGATGCCCAGACTGCACCGATTCCCTCTCGCTATTTTTGTCCTTCTTGCGTTTGCCTTACCCGTGGTTCGCGCCCAGCAACCGGCCCCCGACGCACCCAAAGAAGATTCCGTCCGCGCCCACTACACCAAGTACGAGTTCCGCATCCCCATGCGCGACGGCAAGCGCCTGTTTACGGCGGTCTACGTGCCCAAAGACGCCGCCGGCGGCCCTTATCCGTTCATGATGGACCGCACGCCCTACAACGTAGGCCCTTACGGCGAGGATCAGTATCCCATGCATCTCGGCCCCTCACCGGAGTTTGAAAAGAGCGGCTACATCTTCGTCTACCAGGACGTGCGCGGACGCTGGATGAGCGAAGGCGAATTCATCGAGATGCGTCCGCACATCGACGAGAAGAAGTCGCCGCAGGACGTGGACGACGCCTCCGACACCTACGACACGATCGAATTCCTGCTCAAGCATGTGGCCAACAACAACGGCAAAGTGGGCATCTGGGGCATCTCGTACCCAGGGTTCTATACGTCGGCCTCGATCATCGACTCCCACCCGGCGCTGGTGGCGGCCAGCCCCCAGGCGCCCATGACCAACCTCTTTCTGGGCGACGACGGCTACCACGGCGGAGCCTTCATGCTCTCGGCCAACTTCGGTTTCTATGGACCGTTTTTCCATCCGCAGAAGAACCCCCAGACTCCCGCGCCCACAGTGCCTTTCGACTTCGGCACGCCGGACAGTTACAAGTTTTATTTGCAGGCGGGCAACATCGCCAACCTGGACAAGCTCTACCTGAAGGGATCGAACTGGCTCTTCAACGACCAGGCCAAGCACGACACCTACGACGCTTACTGGAAGGCGCGCGACCTTTCGCAGCACATGAAGAACGTGCATTGCGCGGTGCTGGTGGTGGGCGGCTGGTATGACGCCGAAGACCTCAGCGGCCCCTATCGCACCTTCAACGCCATCAACCAGTTCAATCCCCAAACGCCTACCACGCTGGTGGAGGGCCCGTGGGTCCACGGCGGCTGGGCGCGCAGCGACGGCGACCACCTGGGCGATGTGCAGTTCGACGCCAAAACCGGCGAGTACTTCCGCACCAGCATCCAGTTCCCTTTCTTCGAGCACTACCTCAAGGGCAAGGGCGCGGCGCAAGCCAAGGCCGTGGTGTTTGAGACTGGAACCAACGTCTGGCGCAGCTTCGACACGTGGCCGCCCAAAACCGCCACGGCCAAGACGCTTTACTTCCATGCCGGCGGCAAGCTCAGCTTCGATCCGCCAGCGGAAGCCAAGGGCGTGGATGAGTATGTGAGCGATCCCAACCATCCGGTGCCGTTTGTGTGCTACACCACCAACACCGTTCCCCAGCGCTACATGGTGGACGACCAGCGCTTCGCCAGCTACCGGCCCGACGTGCTGGTTTACCAAACCGACCCGCTGGAAGAAGACGTAACCATCGCCGGCCCTATCTCGCCGCGGCTCAAGATCGCCAGTTCCGGCACCGACTCGGATTTTGTGGTGAAGCTGATCGACGTCTACCCGGAGGACTACGCCTCCGCGCCCCCCAACAAGCGCGTCATGGACACGCCGCCGCTGTTCATGGGAGGCTATCAGCAGTTGCTGCGCGGCGAACCGTTCCGCGCCAAGTTCCGCAACAGTTGGGAAAAGCCCGAGCCGCTGACGCCGGGCAAGGAAGCGGACCTGAACTTCACCATGCCCGATCTTTTCCACACCTTCCGGCGCGGCCACCGCATCATGATTCAGGTGCAGAGTTCCTGGTTCCCGCTTGCCGACCGCAACCCGCAAACTTTCACCGACATTCCCAATGCCCGGCCGGAAGAGTTTCAGAAGGCCACCGAGCAGGTCTTTCACCAGAAGGATGCTGCTTCCGGCGTGGAAGTGCTGGTCATGCCGAAGATGTAAGAAAGTTTCCCGCAAGACAAAAGGAGCGCCAAATGAAAAATACGCCAGCTTGCAGTGGAACGCTCATCCTTCTTTTTGCGTTAACGGCAGCGCCGTTCCTGAACGGTTGCGGCGACTTTTGGCAGGCGCCAACCGGTTCGGGCGGAACCACCGCCACCACCACTACGCTGACCGCGTCGACCACCACACCGGTGGTCGGCACGGCCATGACCCTAACGGCCGTCGTCTCGCCGGCGGCGGCGACTGGAACCGTTACGTTCTACTCCGGTTCCACCTCGCTCGGGACGGGAGCAGTTACTTCAGGAACTGCAACCCTGTCGACAACATTCGCCAACGCCGGGACGTTTTCGGTAACTGCCGGTTACGGGGGAGATGGCACCTACGCCACCAGCACTTCGAACGCGGTGTCCCTCACGGCGAGTGCGGCGGCCAACCAGACAGACACCACCACCGTGCTTACGGCTACCCCCACCGGCACGCTCACGACGGGCGAAAACGTGAACTTGACGGCTGCGGTTTCTCCGGCGACAGCAACAGGAAACGTCGCGTTCACCGACACCACGACTTCGGGTTCGCTGGGAAGTGCAACACTGACGTCAGGTACGGCAATCCAAACGACTTCATTCTGCACACCCGGACAGCACACGGTGACGGCCGCTTACGGCGGTTCGACCACCGATGCCCCAAGCACTTCGACCCCCTTGACACTCTCGGTCGACGCCTCGACGAGCCTTACGCCCACCACCACCACGCTGGCCACATCGGCCACCACGGCAACGACCGGCACCAGCGTTACCTTGACGGCCACCGTTGCCCCAGCCGCGGCAACCGGAGTCGTCACATTCTACGACTCCACTTCGACTCCCGCGGTCTCTCTGGGAACCGGTACGCTGACTTCGGGAATCGCGACCCTTGCCGCCTCATTCAGCACCGCCGGGACCCACGCCATCACCGCCACGTACGGCGGATCGTGCACCTACGCCGCCAGCAACACGACAGGTGTGGTCAGCATTACCGTCAACTAATTGAGGACGCCTATGTTCGCACGCTCTCTTCGCTCCGTTCTGCTGCTCCCGGCCGCGTTGCTGCTGGCCGCCTCGCCCACGATTCACGCCGAAGAAGGCATGTGGACCTTTGACAACCCGCCCCTCAAGCAACTGGCGGCCAAGTACAACTTCAAGCCGTCGCAGGAGTGGCTCGATCATCTGCGCCTGGCCAGCGTGCGACTCAACGACGGCGGATCGGGATCGTTTGTCAGCCCCAACGGGCTGCTGCTCACCAATCATCACGTGGCCCGCGACCAGTTGCAGAAGAACTCGACGGCAGAGCACGACTATCTGCGCGACGGCTTCTATGCCGCCACGGCGGATGCCGAGATGAAGTCTCCCGATCTCGAAGTCAACGTGCTGGTGGCGATGCAGGACGTGACCGCGCGGGTGCAGAGCGTGGCGAAAGGCATCGCCAACGATGCCCAGGCGCTGAAGGCTCGCGACGCCGAGGTTGCGCGGCCATTGAGAAAGAAAGCAAGGACAAGACCGGTCTTCGCTCCGACGTGGTCACGTTCTACCAGGGCGGCGAATATTGGCTTTATCAATACAAGGCTTACACCGACGTGCGGCTGGTGTTTGCTCCTGAGCAGCAAGCGGCCTTTTTTGGCGGCGATCCGGATAACTTCACTTATCCGCGTTACGACCTGGATATGGCCATTTTCCGTGTCTATGAGAACGGCAAGCCACTGCACTCCGATCACTACCTGAAGTGGAGCGCCAAGGGCGCCGCGCCCGGCGAGTTGACCTTCGTCTCCGGCCATCCCGGCGCGACCGAACGCCAGGATACGGTGTCCCAATTGCTGCTGGAGCGCGATGTGCGCGGTCCGGCGGTGACCGAGTATTTGAGGCGGCGCATCGCCACCGCCCAGGCCTTTGCCGCGCAGGGGCCGGAACAGGCGCGGCTGGTGGGCAGCACGATTTTCAGCCTGCGAAACGGCTACAAGGTTTATGTGGGCCGCGGCGAGGCGCTGGCGGACAAGGCCATCCTGGCCAAAAAACAGGCCGAGGAAGACGACTTCCGCGCCAAGGTTGCCGCCAATCCCGAGTGGCAAAAGGCTTATGGCGACGCCTGGGATACAATTGCGCGCGTCGAGGAGCAGGTGAAGCCGGAGATCCAGAGCCAGCTCTTCCGCCGCACCGACAGCCGGCTCTTTACCAACGCGCTCCAGATCGTACAATACGTGGCCGAGATCAAGAAGCCCGACGGCGAGCGCCTCCCGCAGTTCCACGACGCCGGACTGGAGTCGCTCAAGTTCCAATTGCTGTCGCCGGCCCCGGTCTATCCCTCGACAGAGAAGCTCTTCATGGCCGCGGCCCTCAAGCTGGCCCAGGAGAAACTAGGCAAGAACGACGCCTTTGTGCAGGCCATTGTGCAGGGCGCAGGCGTGGACCAGACGGTAAACGCCCTGGTGGACGGCACCAAGCTGGCCGATCCGGCCTTCCGCAAGTCACTGCTCGACGGCGGCGAGGCAGCCGTGGCGGCTTCCACCGATCCCATGATCGTGGCTGCGCGCCGCGTGGATCCCATTGTGCGCGAGAGCACCAACCGTCTGCGCGAGTCGTTGGTCAGCGTGCTGACCCCGGCCGGCGAAAAGCTGGGCAAGGCCCGCTTCCTGGTCTATGGCAAAAACGCCTATCCCGACGCCACTTTCACGCTGCGCCTGAGCTACGGCACGGTGGATGGTTACCCCTACAACGGCACCGTTGCCCCGCCCTTCACCACCTTCTATGGGCTCTACGACCGCGCCGCCAGCTTCAGCAACCAGCCGCCCTTCGACCTGACGCCCAAAGAGGCGGCTGGCCGCGACAAGCTGGACCTGGCCACCCCGCTCGATTTCGTTACTACCGGAGATATTATCGGCGGCAACTCCGGCTCCCCGGTGGTGAACCGCAATGGAGAACTGGTGGGCCTGATCTTCGACGGCAACATCGAATCGCTGGCCGGCGATTTCGTCTATGAGGGTGGAAAGAACCGGGCGGTCGCGGTGCACTCCGCCGGTATGATCGAGGGCCTGCGCAAGCTCTACAACGCCAGCGCACTGGCGGATGAACTGGAAGGCAAGAAGTAAGCCGCTCGTCTTCACACAAACACGAAGGGGAGCCTGTGCGGCTCCCCTTCCGTTCATGCATCCATCTGCAT
>JAATFE010000436.1 GCA_015655365.1 Terriglobales bacterium | reverse complement strand
GTGGTTCGCCCCGGCGGATTCCCGGTAGACCCAGCGCAAGGCTTGACCGTCGTGCAAGCGCTCAGCCTGGCCTGGGGCCCCGCGCCCAACGCTGCCACCCGCAAGGCTTTGCTGATCCGCGAGCAAAAAGGCGGGCGTACCTTGACCGCCCTCGACCTGAAGCGCATGTTGCGCGGACAGGAGCCCGATCAGCCCATCCACGACCGCGACATTCTGTTCGTCCCGGACTCGACGGCCAAGACCCTGTGGAACCGGACCCTGGAGGCATCCATCCAGTCGGCGGTCGGGGTCACCATCTACTCCGCCCTTGTTTATTCGCAAAGGTACTAGCGATGCGCAGAATTGCCTGGGGATTGTTGCTCCTGTTCGCCTTCGCGATTCCGTGGGAATACTCCATGGATCTGGGCGAGCCGCTGGGCAACATTGCCCGCATCGTCGGCTTGCTTTTGTTGCTGGTCGCAATTCCCGCCGTCCTTCAGGCCGGCCAACTTCGCACTCCCGGTCCTTTGCTGGGCCTCGTCCTGGCCTTCTACCTTTGGCTCTGCTGCACCTATCTTTGGACCATCGCTTCTCAGGCCACCCTCGCCAGGATCCGCGGCAACTTCCAGGAGATGATGATCGTCTGGCTGGTCTGGGAGTTTGCGGAAAGTGCTCAGGATCTGCGCGCCCTGCTGCGCGCCTACGTCGCAGGCTCGTGGGTGCTGGCCATCCTCACCCTGGCCAATCTTGCCTCTCCGGAAGCCATTGCAGCGGGTCAAATCCGCTTTGCGGCCACCGGCCAGGACCCCAACGACGTCGCCCGCTTTCTCGACCTGGGCTTTCCCTTGGCGGCGCTTTTGCTCAACAGTGAATCCCGCTGGCTCGCCCGTTTGTTGGCACTGGGTTATCTGCCGTTGGGCCTCGGCGCCGTGTTGCTCACAGCCTCTCGCGGAGGTTTCCTTGCTGCCATTGTCGCCGTCACGGGCAGCGGCCTTCTGTTGGCGCAAGGGCACTCGTGCCGAGTCCTTTCCGGGGCACTGGCTCTGCTGGTAATCTGTGCCTCTCTCTGGTTCACCGTACCGCACGAAACCTTCGAACGTCTGGCGACGATTCCTGCACAACTTCAAGGTGGCGACCTGAACCAGCGCTCGAACATCTGGACCGCTGGCTGGCGGGCCTTTATGCGTGCGCCGATTTTCGGCACAGGAGCGGGTTCCTTTGTCGACGCCGCCGGCCTCGCGCCGCTCGATACCGCTCACAACACGGCGCTTTCCATCGCCGTCAATGAAGGCTTGATCGGCCTCTCTCTGGC
>JAATFE010000047.1 GCA_015655365.1 Terriglobales bacterium | reverse complement strand
CAGGCCCAGCGAAATGCGGCGCTCCTCGGGCTTGATGCCCAAAATGACCGTGTCCACCGTGTCGCCCGCCTTGAGAATGTCGCTGGGATGGCGAACCTTCTTGCCCCACGCCATCTCCGAAATGTGAATCAGCCCTTCCAGTCCGGGCTCGATCTCGACAAATGCGCCAAAGTCGGTCAGCCGGGTCACCGTGCCGGTGATGCGCTGTCCGGCAACCAGGCGTCCGGGAACCGTCTCCCAGGGCTCGGGCTGAAGCTGCTTGAGTCCCAACGAGAGCTTCTTGGTTTCCGGATCGATCTTGAGAATCTTGACTTGCACTTCCTGGCCCACGGCAACCACGTCTTCGGCCTTGGCCACGCGGCTGTGCGCCATGTCGCTGATGTGCAACAGCCCGTCGATGCCGCCCAGGTCGATGAACGCGCCATAGGGCACCAGGCTGCGCACCGTGCCGGTCACCACGGCGCCTTCCTTCATGGCCTCGCGGCGAGTCTCGCTCAGCGCCCGCGCCTGCTCTTCCAGCACCACGCGGCGATCGACCACCACGTTCTCGTCGGTCACGTCGAGCTTGGTGATGCGGCAGGTAATCTCCGTGCCCACCAGCTTTTCCAGCTCCGCCGCGTCGCGCGTGCCGCTGCGGCTGGCGGGCATAAAGGCGCGCACGCCCACGTCCACCGAGAGGCCGCCCTTGATCACTTCCGTGACCGTGCCAACCACGGCGGTCTTGTCCGCAAACGCCGCTTCCAAAGCCGACCAGTCGCGCGGCTGCGCTACCTTGAAGCGCGAGAGCTCGTAATAGTGCTCCTCGTTGCGCCCGGTAACGGAAACCGGAAAGCTCTGGCCCACCTCGACCCCTTCGGCATTGTTGTCGAAGGCGGAGCGGGGCAGCACGCCCTCGGCCTTGTAGCCGATGTCCAGGAACACCTGGTCCGCGGAGAGCGAGACGACCGTGCCCTCCAACTGCTTCGATCCCGCCTCGGCGCGATGCTGGTGGCTGCTCTCAAATGCGGAGAGAAGGTCGGCAAAGGACTCGGTGGGCTCCTCAACTGGCTCGGGAACGTTTTCGACGATGGGCAGGGACTCGGGAAGGTTTTCGTTAGTCATGATGTTTACCCATCCATTGTCCCATGATTCCCCGGCACCTGCGGTGGGACCAGCGTTGCACCCGCGGTGCGGCCAATTTTTCCGGGCAAAGTTTGTGGCTTCCCAACCTTGCGATAAAAGAAATCGCAAGGTGAGCCACGGAGCCTCTTTCTGGAGCTTCAAAGCGAAAATTTCGGAGAGAGCGGAGGGCTTCACAGGCTGCGAAAAAGCGCGTTCAAAAGGGCGAAGTGCGTCAGGGCACGACTTTTAGTCGTGCCGTAAATACTTCACAATTGACGTGGGCTTTGGCCCCTGAGGGACACCTTTCGGGCGATTTTCCTGCGCCTTCAGCCCCGGCCTCAGTCCGGCAGCGCGGCGAAATAGTCCGCCACTTGCTGCCAGTTATCCACGCGCGTAAAGCCGGTCGCGGCCAGGTTGTGCGGGGCGGTATAAAGCAGCCCGTGGCCCTCGAACCGGAGCAGGTTGCGCGGCAAATCGTCGATCAGGTAATCGGCCCGCAAAATGGACTTGTTGCCGCAGAAAACGTAGTGGGTGCAAGGGATAAACGGAAAATGCCGTTGCAGCCAGCGATACTTGGGACCCAGCGAGTTGGGCACCGTCATGGCCTGCGTAGCAATGAAGATCTCAAACCGGGTCGACAGGCTCTTCAGCACCTCCTGCGCGCCCGGCATCAGCGCCAGGTCCTCGAAAAAGTCCTCGGCGTCCAGAAAGGCGCGAAGCTGCTGCTGGCGGTCGAGCGGCGTAACCTCCCACAGTCCTTTGCCGGCCAAATCCTCGGTCGTCACATCCTCGTCGAAGGTCTGGTTATAGCGGCGCAGGTGCTCGGCCAGCGTGTCCGCCATCACCTCGTCCATGTCCACGCAGATGCGCAGCATTGTTGCTCCTTAGAATCTGTCCAAAAACTTGGATTTTAGTGAAGGGTACGGGCTTCAGCCCGTACATAAACCCAGCAGAATGAGTCGGGCTTTACAGGTTGCGGAAAAACACGAGCAAAAGGGCGATATGCGTCAGGGCACGACTTCAGTCGTGCCGTAAATGCTTCAAAATCAACGCGGGCTTTAGCCCCTGAGGGACGCCCTCGACCGGCTTCGCATAGAATCAACCCTTTTTCCGCAGCCTGTTTAGCCCCTGAGGGATGTTCTTTTATCCCATCTCCGACGTCTTTTCAGAGTTTCTGGACAGGTTCTTAGATTAGCAAGAAAGACCCGTTACCGCCCTGAGAAAAGGGTAGCAGGGCAGGTTGCCGCTTGCTAGGTCTCTGAGCGCTTGAAGTTGTACCAACTTGGGTGTCCCAGGTCCGGGGTCCCCACGGGCAGGTCTTCGTCCGTGGGGGTGGAGGTCTCGCATCTGAGACCTGGGAACGGACGAACTCAAGGCACGAAACCATCCGGTCAGAGCCCTATGCCTTGGCCACTGGCGCCATCGACGGGTCCCAATAGAGCAGCCGGCCGCAACTGTCGCAGGTCAGCAATTCGCCCTCGCGAAGCTGATTCCACATCTGCGGGCGAACCCCCATGCGGCAGCCGGAGCACTGCTGATTCTGCGCGCTGGCCAGCCCGGTGCCGCGCGAGGCGGAGAGCCGGTCGTAGCGGATCAGCCACTCGTCCGCAATCAACGGGCGAAGAGCTTCGCGCTCGGCGTTCACCGCGGCCAGTTCGGCGGTGTACTCCTTCAGGTACAGTGCGACGCGGGCGCGGGTCTTGTCGAGGGCGCCGGCTAGGCTCTCCACGCTGGCGCGGGCGGCGGCCAAAGCAGTTTCCTGCGTGTCGGTGCGCTCCAGGCTGGCGAATTCCTCGTTCTCCAGGCGCTCGATCTCGGTCGAGGTAAACCCAAGCTCGTGCTCGATGGCGGCAACCTGGGCGGTGGTGGTCACCACGTCCATCTGCGCGCGCAGATGAGCCACTTTCTTACGGTACGCGTCGGCCTCGCGCTCCAGGCGGGTCCTCAAAACTTCCTCGCGGGTAATTGCATCCGAGGCCTCGGCGGCCTGGCGCTGGGCGGCAGCCAATGCGGCCTCCGCCTGGGCAATTTCCGTGGGCAGCGCGCGCAAGGCCAGCGTCAGCCGGCCACGCTCCAGATCCGCAGCTTGCAGCTTTACGAGGTTTTCAATGTGCGCTTGCATCCGTGCTATGAAGTCTACGGCATTTACCTTCTATTAAGAAAATAGGGCCGCGGCCGTGAACCATGCACTGCCCGACCGTTGCGACCGGAAATGTT
>JAATFE010000378.1 GCA_015655365.1 Terriglobales bacterium | reverse complement strand
TCGTTTTCGTGGAGCGCTCGGAACGGCGCATTCCCATCCAGAGCGCACGGCGCATCGTCGGCCGCCGCATGATGGGCGGGCAGTCGAGCCACTTGCCCTTGAAGGTGAACTCCGGCGGCGTGATGCCGGTCATCTTCGCCAGCTCCATCCTTTCGGCTCCGATGTTGTTCAGCCAGGTGGAGTTCGTGCAGAACAGCCGCTTCCTGCAACCGATTGTCCAGGCTTTGCAGCCGGGCTATCCGTGGTATGAAGTGCTGTACCTGCTGGGCATCATCTTCTTTGCCTACTTCTACATTTCGATCGTGATGAAGCCGGACGACATCGCCGATAACTTCCGCAAGTCGGGATCGTTCATTCCCGGCATCCGGCCCGGCAAGCGCACTTCGGACTTCATCAACGACATTCTTACCCGCATTACGCTGGTAGGCGCGCTGTACCTGATCATCATTTCGCTGGTGCCGACGTTCCTGATTTCGGGCATCCGGTTCGACAAGGTTTGGCTGATCGGCCGGTTCTTTGAAAGTCTGCCGGCCTGGACGACGCACGGTATGGGGGTCAACTTCTACTTTGGCGGCACCTCGCTGCTTATCGTGGTGGGTGTAGCCATGGACACCGTCAACCAGATCGAATCGCAGCTGATCATGCGGCATTATGACGGCTTCTCCCCGCGCTCCGGTCGCATTCGCGGAAGGAAAACCTGGTAATGTCCTTATCTGCAACTTCAGTAGAAAAAGGCCGGGAGGCGGGTTCGAAACTCGCCCCCGGCCCGATCCTTTTGTTGGGCGCTCCGGGCGTGGGCAAAGGCACCCAGGCCAAGGAACTGGTGAAACTGTGGGGGATTCCACAGATCTCCACCGGCGACCTTTTGCGGGGCAATGTGGCCCGGGATACACAACTGGGCCGAGTAGCCAAGGAGATCATGGGGCGCGGGGAACTGGTTCCCGACTCCCTGGTCAACGAGATGGTGGCGGCGCGCCTGCTGGAGCCGGATACCGCCAACGGATACATTCTGGACGGATTCCCGCGCACGCTGGCGCAGGCCAGTTGGCTGGACGGGCGTCTGGCGGCGGCAGCACAGGGACTTCCCGTGGTTGCCGTGAGCATCCAGGTGAACTATAATCAATTATTGCGCCGGATTACCGGGCGCAGGAACTGTCCTGTCTGCCAGCGGATCTATAACATCTACGGGAACCCGCCTCAAAAGGACGGAGTTTGCGACGTGGACGGTACGCCGCTGGTCCAGCGAGCCGATGACACGGAGAAGGTTTTCGAGGAGCGCATGCGCGCTTACGAAGCCAAGACAGCGCCGGTCGTCGAGCATTACCGGGGTCTGGGACGTTTTGCTGAAGTGGATGGAGACCGGCCGATTGCTACCATAGCGGCTGGAATTGTTGACGCCGTCGAGCGGTTGCGCCAATAGGCGTAGCTGGACGGCGGTTTTGCGCGCCTAAGGCGCTGAAAGCTAGTGAGCGGGTTGGCCGTAGTACTGAAGTCGTCCCAGGAGATCGAGAAGATGCGCCGCGCGGGTATCGCAACCCGCGAGGTGCTGGAACTGTTGCGCGGGCTGGTGAAGCCGGGCGTGACGACGATGGACCTGGAGAAGGCCGCCGCCGACCGCATTGCCGAGATGGGCGTCAAGGCCGCATTCAAGGGCTACGGCGGGTATCCGTGCGTGCTGTGCGCCTCGGTCAACGACGAGGTAGTGCACGGAATTCCGAACCCCAAGCGGGTTCTGAAGGAGGGGGATATTGTTTCCCTCGACTTTGGCGTGTTTGTGGACGGGTATTGCGGGGACTCGGCGATCACGGTTCCGGTGGGCAAGATCGACGCCGAGACCGCGCGGTTGCTGAAGGTGACCGAGGCATCGCTGCACGCAGGCATTGCGGCCGTGAAGCCGGGGGCAACCTTGGGCGACGTGGGCGCCGCAGTGCAGGGCGTGGTTGAAGCCGAGGGTTTCTCGGTGGTTCGGGATTTTGTGGGCCATGGCATCGGGACCCACATGCACGAAGATCCGCAGGTGCCGAACTATGGCACACCGGGCCGGGGCATGAAGCTGCGTCCCGGAATGGTGATTGCGATCGAGCCGATGGTGAATGCCGGCAAGCCGGACGTGATGGTGTTGAAGGACGGCTGGACGGCGATTACCTCTGACGGAAGCATGAGCGCTCATTTTGAGCACTCGGTGGCGGTGACCGCCACCGGAGCAAAAGTTTTAACCGAGTAGCACGCTCGGGCTAACCAGCCGGCAGGTGGGAAGCGCGCCGGCGGAAGCAGGACACAGTTTGTCGAAGGAAGACGCGATTGAGGTAATGGCAGTGGTCATCGAGACCTTGCCCAACGCCATGTTCAGGGTCAAGCTCGAGAATAATCACGAGGCGCTGACCCATGTCTCGGGAAGAATGCGCAAGAACTTCATCCGCATTTTGCCTGGTGATCGCGTGGCGGTCGAGTTGAGTCCCTACGACTTGAATCGCGGGCGGATCGTTTACCGCTATAAGTGAGTTTTTATTAACCGCGTGGCACATGGATGCGCGGAGAAGGGCAGTAGAAATGAAAGTCCGAGCATCGGTCAAGAAGATTTGCGTCAAGTGCAAGGTCATCACCCGCCGAGGGGTGGTTCGGGTGATCTGCGAGAACGCAAAACACAAGCAGCGCCAGGGCTAAGAGGGCCTGGTACTCGTGGAAGACTTCTACGATAGCGGACAGCTAACAGTCGACAGTCAACAGTTAAAAGCGTGTAGAAGCGCAAAGTTAACTGGCAACTGAAAACTGTTTGCTGTTAGCTGGGCAAGAGGCTAGTTAGCTTGATTCAAGGCTTGCGAGGAACCTCTGGAAGCTGAAGCATAACCCCGTGCGAACCGGTTGAGGCCGGGGGCACACAACAGAAGCAGCAAAGGAACTCGAATGGCACGTATTGCTGGCGTCGATCTGCCCCGCAACAACGTGGCACGGATCGCGCTCACATACATCTTCGGCATCGGTGATTCGCCTGCGGCCAAGATTCTGGCGAAGGCGAATGTCGATCCCTTCAAGAAGATCCTGGATCTGGGCGAGGACGAGGTCAACCGCATCCATCAGGTGATCGAGGACGAAGGTAACGTTGAAGGCGACCTGTGCAAGGACGTCTCGATGCATAGCAAGCGCCTCATCGATATTCAAAGCTATCGCGGCACCCGCCATCGGCGTTCGCTGCCGGTGCACGGACAGCGCACCCACACCAATGCCCGGACCCGCAAGGGCCCGCGTAAGGGCACAGTTGCCGGCAAGAAGAAAGCGAC
>JAATFE010000129.1 GCA_015655365.1 Terriglobales bacterium | reverse complement strand
TCGCCTTCATCGCCATCACCACCGCGGCGTAGGTTGGACTTCCAAAAGAAGCAAGTAACCAGGTTTCCGGAATCATCAATTTTGTACGGAATGTGGGCGGCAGCATCTTCATTGCCGGCACTGGAGCGGTCGTTACGAGTCGCTCGCTCTTCCATCAGGCACGCCTGCAGGAATATATGCAACCAGCCAATCCAGCCTTCGCACATCAGGTCAACGCACTTACGTCTTTCTTCGGCGGAAGCGGTAAAGGCCCAGGCCCTGGACTCATGGCTCGAGCTGCCGTTTATCAAGCGCTTAATCAACAGGCCGCCGCACTGGCCTATCAGGATATCTACCAGTTGCTCAGTTGGATGTCGATGGGCATGGTGGCATGCGCCTTCCTTCTGAGCAAGAACAAACCGGGTAAAAAGGCGCCTGCTGGAGAATCCTCGTAAGTACAAGTTATAAACTTGCCAGCGTTCACCGCCGCCTCCAGAGACAATCGCGTAGGTCTGGATTGCGTACACTAGGTCTTTGACAGCATGAATTCGTACCAGCGCTGGGTGCCCCAGGTCTCGCTTCTGAGACCTGGGATAGCACGAACCCAAGGTACTAAATCATCCGGTCAGAGACCTAGGCGACTTTTCGTTCCCTTTCCGGGGTAGATGAGTGACTCGGCGATAAGGAGTGAGTTGAGATGCATCGGCGACTTGTCTATCGAGCGGCGCCGTTCAAGAATCCGTGTGCCTGCGAAGCAATCGGCGCTCACAGGGTGTGCACGTTATGTTAGGGTTGTGGGGTAAAGGAGCAGCTCGATCCATGCTCACCCAAATCAGAGTGTGTCTTCTCTTGGCCCTGGCCTCCTGTCCAAATCTGTTTGGCGCCGATTTTGCCATGACGGTGACCGACAAAAACTACCTCGATACTCAAGGTTTTAGCGTATTTCTCTACGACAGCGCGTACCATCCTGTTTTCGTAGACCAAAAGAACACGGCCATGGAGATGATTCTCCATGGGGCACGCATTGCCACCAACGGCGATGTGCGCCTGATGCCGACGCCCGAGCAATGGGACCTGGTGGCAACCCTCAAAGGGCGCCACGCCGATAAGGCGAACAACCGGCTCACCGCCGACCTCGCTTTTCCGACCTTCGATCTCAGCTACACCCTGGAAGTTGCAGCGGAACCTGGCGGCGTGAAAGTCAGCATCAATCTCGATAAGCCGCTACCGGAGAAACTGGCCGGGCGCGCGGGATTCAACTTGGAGTTCTTGCCCTCGATCTACATGGGCAAGGCTTATCTGGTGGACGGAACCAAAGCCGGCATCTTCCCCCGAACGCCTGACGATCCGATGGTCAAGGTGTTGCCTTTGGCCGATGAGCCGAAAAAGGCGTACTACCTGGAGGATTGGGACAAGGCCAAGGGATACACTCAGCCGCTGCCGTTCGCAGAGGGTAGGAGCATCACCCTGGGAATTGACGATGCGCAGGCCCGGATCAACGTCAAGTCCGATACCGCCGATCTCATGCTGTTCGATGGACGCAACCGCGCGCAGAACGGCTGGTTCGTGTTGCGTTCCCTGATCTCCACGGGCAAGACCACCGGCGCCATCGTGTGGCACATCAGGCCGGACGTGATGCCGAATTGGACGCGGCCGCCGATGATCGCGCACAGCCAGGTCGGCTATGTGCCGGGTTTCTCCAAGGCGGCGGTGCTCGAACTCGATCCGAAGTACAACGGCCCTAAGACGGCCAAAGTGCTGCGCCTGTTGGAGGACGGATCGTACAAGCAGGTCTTCGAAGGCCCGATTACGCCCTCAACGCCCTGGCTGCGGTACGTCTATTCCAAATTCGACTTCACCCCGGTTCAGGAACCCGGCCTTTATGTAATCGAGTACGCGGACCAGCGTACGGCGCCTTTCCCCATCTCCAAGGATGCCTATGCGAACATCTGGCAGGACAGCCTGGACCATCACCTTGCGGAGCAGATGGATCACGTTTCCGTTCGCGAAGCCTACCGCGTGTGGCACGCCGCTTCGCACCTGGACGATGGCCGCCTGGCGCCTGTGGTTGGAGAGCAATTCGACGGCTGGAATCAGGCTACGGCCACGGATGGA
>JAATFE010000296.1 GCA_015655365.1 Terriglobales bacterium | reverse complement strand
TGCGTGGATGCGGTGTTTCCGGATTGCAAAAAACGTGTTAAAACACGAACATGGCAAAGGGTAAGCTCGCTACGCCGCCAGGACACGTCAACCTGAGAATGCTGGCCGAACATCTGGGACTCTCGCAGACCACTGTTTCCCTCGTCCTGAACGACTCTCCATCGGCGAAATCCATTCCGCAGGAGACCCGCAACCGGGTCACCGAAGCCGCCGAACGGCTCAATTACCGCCCCAACTATTTTGCCCGGTCGCTGCGGCAGAGCCGATCGATGAGCGTAGGCGTACTGGCCCCGGACCTGAGCGAAGGCTACTTCACCCGGGTAATGAGCGGCGTGGTCCAGGAGCTGACCGACGCCCACTACTTCTATTTTACGGCCTGCCACGATTGGAAACGCGAGCTGATCGAAAAGTACCCGCGCATGCTGGTGGAGCGCGCGGTGGACGGTTTTCTGCTGCTGAACACCCCGGCAGACCACATTGCGGTACCTGTTCCTGTTGTCGCTCTATCGGCACACAGCGCAGTTGAGAATGTGACCAACATCGTGCTCGATCATCATCTGGCCGTGCAGCAGGCATTGTCGCACCTGCACGCACTCGGTCACCGCCGCGTCGCGATCATGCGCGGTCCGCGCGCCATCCCCGACTCGGAGTTCCGCTGGGAAAGCATTCAGCGCGTCGCCCACGAGCTGGATCTCAAGCTTGACCCGGCACATGTAATCCGCATCGACTCTGCCGCGTGGTCGATGAAGGCCGGATACCACCCCATGGCGCCCGAGATCGGCTATAAGCCCATGAAGACGCTGCTGGAGAAGACCCGCGACTTCACCGCCATCTTCTGCTTCAACGATATTGCCGCCATCGGCGCCATCCGCGCCTTGAAAGATGCGGGGCTGAGCGTGCCCGGCGATGTGTCGGTAGTCGGATTCGACGATATTTTATCGGCGGCCTACTACTCCCCGTCGCTCACGACGGTGCGCCAGCCGCTCGGCGAAATGGGGAAGCGCGGTGCGCAGATGCTGCTGCAGCGCATCGCCAACAAGGACAAAGACTACCCAAACGAGATCGTCATGGCCCCAGAGCTGGTGGTTCGCGAGTCCACAGGGCCGGCTCCGGCCAAAGACAAGAGATAAAACGAGGAGCTACCCGCAGAAGGACTGGAACCAGCGGTTGATGTAAACCTGCGCGTGGGCTTCGCCGCAGTAGTGCCGAGCGTGGGGCGCTTCGGCAGCCTCTTTGGTCCATTTGAAGACCGTCAGTTGCGCGTTGCTGCAATGGATGACAACCCACTTGACCGGGTTCTCGCTTTCCTCGCCGCAGATTTCACATCGATACATGTTCTCGATCACCGTCCACCCCCAACGCAACGCCAAGTTTACACGGGACAACCCGGAATCCGATACTCGTTTGTCAAAGAGCCTTGCTTCCAAGGCTCCGGCAAGCACGGGCTATCGCAATCTATTCCCTGATCCCTGCTACTCAAGCATCTGCAAATCCAGCGGCTCTTCCAGCAGGCAGTCCATTTTGCCGATGCTGGCCAGAGCCTGGTGCAGCGCCGAGGTCTTGCACGGCTCCACGGTGACGACAAAGGGCAGCGCGTGCTGCGGATAGCCCGGCTTCTGCACGATGGCGCGAATGTTGATGCGTTCCCTGGCCAGGGCTCCGGTAATTTCCGCCACAATGCCGGGCCGGTCGTCGACCAGGAAGCGGATGTAATGCGGCACTTCAAACTCCGCACCCACCCGCGCCGGGGCCGACGGAACCTCGACGCGCCGCGATCCGTGAGCCAAGGCCAGCAGGTCGCTGACCACGGCCACAGCGGTGGGATGGCCGCCTGCACCGTGGCCGGAGAAGACCACATCTCCGCCGTAGTGGCCGGAGAGAATCACCATGTTTTCCGTGTCCCGCGACCACGCCAGAGGCGAGCGCACGGCCACCAGCATGGGACCAACCGCAGCCGCGACCTGTCCATTGGATTGCTGGGCCCGCGCCACCTGGCGGATGGTGCAGCTCAGGTCCCGCGCATAGCTGAAGTCCACGGATGAAATCGACGTGATGGCCTTGGGAACGATTTCTTCCGGATCGACCTGGACGCGTAGCGCCAGCCGCATGAGAATGGCCAGTTTGGCCCGCGCGTCGAATCCGCCCACATCTTCCGTGGGATCGGCCTCGGCATAGCCCAATTTCTGCGCTTCGGCCAGCACGGTGGCGTAGTCTGCGCCCTCTTCCATCTTGCTCAGGATGAAGTTGCAAGTGCCGTTCAGGATGCCCTCGATGCGCTCGATGCGATCTCCGGCCAACCCCTGTTCGAGACCCGGAATCACGGGAATTCCGCCCGCCACCGCCGCGCCATACTTCAGGTGACCGCCCTTGTCCGTGGCCAGACGCTCCAACTCCACGCCCTGAAACGCGATCAGCTTCTTGTTGGCCGTAACCACGCTTTTGCCGGCATCGAGGGCGCGGCATACCCATGCGCCCGCCGGATCGAGCCCGCCAACCGTCTCCACAACCACATCGACTTCGCCGGAAGCCAGCACGGCATCGGCATCCTCGGTCCACACCACGCTGTCGGGCACCCAGTCCACACGCTTGCGCGCCACGCCCCGGTTGAAGATGTGAGTCAACTTCAACCCCTTGGGCTGCGACTCCACCAGAATGCGAGCCACCGAACTGCCCACTGTGCCAAATCCAAAAAGGGCAATGCGCAGCGTGTGTCTGCTGCGGGGCTTGAGTGCAGGCTGGCCGGAAGACGGTTGCGACGATGCGGGTGCATTGGCTTCGGACAAAGGAATTTCCTCTTTTGGGTGATTGAAAGAACCTTATGCCCCGATGATACCTGACGGACGGGACAGGTCTCTTGGGGTCGCGATTTCGGTACGCTCCTGGCGCAGCAGGAAAAGCTTGGAGTGGGTGTGTTTCTTGCAGCTTCGCGCTTTTTCGGAGCTATCATGGGAATCCATGGCGACCCTTTTCGAGAAACTCAACCTCAGGGAGCACCAGGAAATCGTGGTGCTGCATGCACCGGAGAACTTCGAAAGGCGATGCCACGGTCTGGTTCGCCTATCCCAAAGGCACATCGAAAAAGTTGAAGTGCGACTTCAACCGCGACACCGGCTGGGATGCTTTGAAGGCCGCGGGATTCGACACTGTACGCGCCATAGCCATCGACGAAGACTGGACCGCATTGCGCTTTCGGCGCGTGAAGTTCATCAAGCGCAAATAGTTTTGCGCCGACGAGAATTTCCCGCGCTTACTCCACCTGAAACAGGCCCGGCAACACGACGCCTGCCTTGCCCTCGACCACATGGGTAAACGCCGAGGCGTTGAGCGGAGGCTCGGGTCCCAC
>JAATFE010000399.1 GCA_015655365.1 Terriglobales bacterium | reverse complement strand
GGGGAGCGATGCGCGTGCTCAGCACTCGATGATGTTCAAGGCAAGGCCGGCGAGGCTGGTCTCCTTGTAGCGCGACTGCATGTCGAGCCCGGTGAGATACATGGTGCGGATGACCTGATCGAGCGAGACCTTGTGGGCTTCGCATTCGTTGAGAGCAAGGCGCGTGGCTTGCACGGCTTTGGAAGCGGCCATGGCGTTGCGTTCGATGCAGGGAATCTGCACCAGCCCGCCGATGGGGTCGCAGGTCATGCCGAGATTGTGTTCCATGGCGATTTCGGCGGCGTGCTCCACCTGGCCGTTGGTGCCGCCGAGAGCGGCGGTGAGTCCGGCGGCAGCCATGGAACAGGCCACGCCCACCTCGCCCTGGCAACCAACCTCCGCGCCGCTGATGGAGGCGTTCTCTTTGTAAAGAATTCCGATAGCCGCCGAGGTGAGGAAGAAACGGACGATGCCTTCGTGGTCCGAATCCGGAACGAAGCGGTCGTAGTAATGAGCCACGGCGGGAACCACGCCGGACGCGCCATTGGTGGGCGCGGTGACCACGCGGCCACCCGCGGCATTCTCTTCATTCACCGCCATGGCGTAAACCGTGATCCAATCGAGCGGCGCGAGCGGATCGCAATTCAGCCCTTCCGTTTCCTTCTCGCGCAAGCGCGTAGCCAGCAGGTGGGCGCGACGGCGGACCTTGAGGCCGCCGGGCAAAATGCCTTCCGCCGCAATGCCGCGGCGCACGCAGGCTTGCATCGTCTCCCAAATACGCTCGATGCCGTCGCGGACAATTTCTACGGGCGACAGCGCCGCATCGCCGGAGATCAGGGCGCACTCGTTCTCCAGCATCAACTGGCTGATGGAGAGTTCGTTGGCGTGGGCGGTGGCCAGCAATTCCGCTGCGTTGTGGAAAGGAAACGGAACCTCCCGTTGCTGCATGGCGGCGGAAGCATCGGCTCCGTCTTCGGTGATGAAGCCGCCGCCAATGGAGAAGAACGTTCGCTCGCAGAGGATGGCGCCGGCTGCGTCGAATGCCTTGAGACGAAGGCCGTTGGGATGCTCGGTGAGCGCGCCGGGGGGAAACATGAGGTTCTTTCGGAAGATGAGGTCGCGTGGTTCTTCAAAGGGGATGCGCCGCACGCCGGCAAGGTCGAGGCGATGCGTCGCGCGAATCTCGGCAATGGTCGAGTCGATGGACGCGGGATCGATGGCGGCCGGCTCGTTACCCGCCAAACCCAGTAGAACCGCACGGTCGGTGGCGTGGCCCAATCCGGTGAGGGCAAGAGAACCAAAGAGTTCCGCCTGAATGCGCTCGACCCGAGCGAGCAGGCCGCCCAACTCGCGCGCAAAACGGCAGGCCGCGCGCATGGGCCCCATGGTGTGGGAACTCGATGGGCCAACGCCAATCTTGTAGAGGTCGAAAAGGCTGGTGGTCACGGATGAGATTGTACGTTAATCAGTTGTCAGTTTTCAGTGGTCAGTTTCTGGAGGAGTCGATCATTGATTCTCTGCCCTTTCATTAAGCCCCTATTCCTGCTTGGTTGAACCTGAGCTCTGCTGACTGCCCCATAGCCAAAAACTGGCTACTGAAAACTGACAACTGGCGACTGCTTTCTGCTACACTCGCTGCAACTTTCCGTCATGCTTTTTAAAGCTCTCAGCGCGGCTGTGTATGGCATCGACGCCAGCCTCATCGATGTCGAGGTGGACTATAGCGGTGCGGTCTCCGATCAGGATCACTTCCATACCGTGGGCCTGCCCGACGCCGCGGTGCGCGAGAGCCGCGATCGGGTGCGCGCTGCAATCAAGAACTCCGGCTACCTGATTCCCCCCACGTTCATCACCATCAACCTGGCGCCGGCCGACCTGAAGAAGGAAGGCGCGGGCTTCGACCTGCCCATTGCCGTGGGGATTCTGGGCGCCTATGGGGCGTTGCAAACCAATGACCTGAGCCGCTTTTTGCTGGTGGGCGAACTGGGACTGGACGGCAGCGTGCGGCCCGTGCCGGGGATGCTGCCGGTAGCGATTTTGGCGAGAGAGAAGAACATCCCCAACCTGATTCTGCCCGCGGCCAACGCCGCCGAGGCCGCCGTGGTGGAGGGCGTGAATGTCTACCCGGTCTCTTCGCTGCTGGACGTGCTGGAGTTGCTCAACAGCCAGGTGGTGGGCGTGATTCAGCGCGAGCCGTATCGCGTGGCGACCGAGGCGCTGCTGGGAGAGTTGCAGCATTTCAATGTGGATTTTTGCGATGTGCGCGGACAGCAGACGGCCAAGCGCGCGCTGGAGGTGGCCGCGGCGGGCAGCCACAATATTTTGATGATCGGGCCGCCGGGCTCGGGCAAAACCATGCTGGCCAAGCGGCTGCCCTCGATTCTGGCTCCGCTGACGTTTGAAGAAGCCTTGGAGACGACCAAGATTCACTCCGTGGCCGGAGTGCTGGATGCGGCTGCCGGGCTGGTGACGCAGCGACCGTTTCGCTCGCCGCACCACACCATCTCCGACGCCGGCTTGATTGGCGGCGGCATTGTGCCGCGGCCCGGCGAGGTTTCGCTGGCCCACAACGGGTTGCTGTTTCTGGATGAGTTGCCGGAGTTTCCGCGCAATGTGCTGGAAGTGATGCGGCAACCACTCGAAGACCACACGGTGACCATTGCAAGGGCCTCGATGTCGCTCAGCTTCCCGGCGCGCTTCATGCTGGCGGCGGCGATGAATCCCTG
>JAATFE010000186.1 GCA_015655365.1 Terriglobales bacterium | reverse complement strand
TTACATTTCCTTTTGCGTCGCGCACCGTCATCTCCGGCTTGCCGGTGGTGAGCGAGGGCCGATAGACGGCCCAGTTCACGCCGTCGTAAAATGCCAGTCCCTTGTCGGTGCCGAACCAGGCGCTTTTTGTGTCGACGCCCTTGACGGTATTGATGAAGTTCGAAGGGAGTCCGCTGTCTTTGGTCAGAAAATTATGCCAATAGCGGCCATCGTAGCGGCTCGCACCAAAGTACGTGGCGGCCCACAAAATATTGTCCACATAGCTGACGGAGGTGACAATCTCGTGGATCAACCCCTGATCCTTGAAGAGCACCATCTCGTTTTCGCCGTCCGGGTCGTCGTACTTGTCCCACCTGGCCGTCTTCTGGTCGTACTCAAGAACGCCGCTGCCCCACACGCCGTAGTAAACCTTCGCCGGTGTGGCAGAAACCGCGTACGCCCAAATCTCGCTCATGGGCGTGTTGCGCTCGTTGTAAAGCGACCACTGCCCGGTGCGAATATTCAGGCGGCAACCGCCGGCAGCAGTGGCCACCCACACGTTTTCGCCTTCCACCGACACGCCATAAACCACATCGTTGCTCAGCCCCGAGTTCAACTGCGTGTAGCTGTCGATGCGCCCGCCGGAGATGCGGCTCAACCCGCCCATGGTGCCGGCCCACACGTCGCCCGTGCGCTTATCCAGGCCAAGCGACAGAACGGCCCGATGCGCCAAGCCGTCCTTGGTGGTGTAAGTCTTCCACGCACGATTTTCGTAGACCGCAAGACCGTTTTCCGTCCCCGCCCAGATGCGATCCCCATCCACCAGCACCGAGTACACGTGATTGTCGGGCAGGCCGTTGGCGGTAGTGAAGTTCTCAAACTGGAATCGTGGCAACACCTGTAGTGCGGCCACCTGCGGTGGGGCTGACTTTGCCTTCGCGGGCACCCCAGGCGCGGCAAACGCCACGTGCGCGGCAGCCACCAATGTTGCGATCATCCAGAGACTACGGAATACAGACTTTTTCATCGCGTCCTCAGATATTCGATCAGGTCGTTGAGTTCGTCCTTGGTCAGGTCGTTGGTCCTGCCATGTTTGTCGTTGGGATTGAAAACCGTCCAAATCTCTTCCAGCGAGCGCGCCGAGCCGTCGTGCAGATAGGGCGAGGTCAGCGCAACGTTCACCAACTGCGGCGTATCGAACAAGCCGGTATTGTCAGTAGCCTTGCGCGTGCCCACTTCGAAAGATCTCTGGCTCGTGCCCTTCTTGCCGCTATGACAGTAGATGCAGCGATTCGTCACCGCAATGGGCTTGCCGAACTTGTCTACCCCACGCTCAAATAACGCCTTGCCGCGCTCCTGCGCCGGGGTCAACTCACCGCTCGCCAGCCGCCAGCGGTTGGGCCGCGGAGGCATGCTCCGCACATACGTGGCCAAATCGGCCAATGCGCGGCCGTCGTAATTCTCCGAGCGCCAGAAGTACATTTCCGTGCGCGGCCCGCATTCGGTGGCGATGTTGGGGTTGCCGCCGTTCCACTTGTAGGGCTCGGTGTCCTTGATGTCTTCGAGCAGCCGGTTGTCCACAATGTCGCGGCCAAATCCGTCCGGCTCCAGGTCCCACGTGAGTCCGTCGAAAGTCGCATCGATGTGGCAACTGGCGCAGCCGATCTGGCCTTGAAACGATTGCTTCGCGGTATAGAAAGTCTGTTCGCCGCGGCGCAGCGTAGAAAGCGTTTTGGCCCCGGCCAGCGCGATGGTCGAGGCCACGCGATTGCTGCGCGTATCGATCGCGCTGATCGTATCGTCCAGCCGGTTGGCAACAAGCAGTTTGCGCCCGTCGCGGCTCAGCACGAGCCCGCGCGGATTGCGCCCCACCGGAATCCGCGCCACTACATAGTTGGCACTGGCAGAAAGATCCTGCGCAAACGACCCCGATTGCGGACGAGGCCGCGCATTGACGAAGTGCAAGAGCTTTGGCACATCGATGACGGTAACCATTTCCGAACCGCCACAACTCACATAGATGCGCGACTTATCCGGCGCAATCACGACGCCGAATGGCTGCGCGGCATAGCGCTCCAGTTCATCCAGCGGAACTTCGACCGGCTTGCCCACATCCGCGCCAAACAGCGTGAGCGTATCGGCAAAAGCGCCGCCGTGTTCCAGATGCGCGAGAGGCACAAGATTTTTGGGATGATATTCGGCCACCGCGCCCAGCCGTCCATCGCCGGAAAACGCCAGGTGAAAGACGCCGGCCACGCCGTGCAGCGGCATGCGATCCACCACCACGGCGCGCGCTGCATCGATCACCGTTATTTCCGACTCCGGCACCGTGCGATTGCCGCCTGCGGTCGCGTGGCGCGACGCATTGGGATAGACGTGCGTGGCATAAATCCGCGAGCCATCGGGAGAAAGCGTGAGATAACTCGATCCCCGCCCGGCCAGCAACCGCTTCTCTTCCACGCCGGTCTGCGCATCCAACACGGCAATGTCGTTCGAGATGCGATTGGCCACAAACAGCCGCTTGCCGGTGCGGTCTTCCACGACGCTCGAAGGCTCCGCGCCCACCGGCCACGTTGCCGTCACGGCCAGCGCTGCCGTATCGATCACCGAAAGCGTGTCGTCCCACGAGTTGGTCACGAACAGCCGTGCGCCGTCCGCGGAAAGCGAGATGCCCCGCGGCACGCGGCCCACCGCAATGTTCTTGATGACCGCATAGCTCGACGCATCCAGCACGCGCACTTCTTCGCTCTGCTGGCAGAGCACATAGAGCCGCGCACCGTCCGGCGAGAGCAACACCTCGAGCGGCGACGCGTAATCCAGAACGTCGGCGTCGGTGTTGCGCGCAGCCGCGCGCGCTGGCCGGTCGGTCCACACGCCCATGGCGATGAAGGCCGCGGCCATCAGCACCAGCCCTGTTACCACTGCAGCACGAACTTCGAATTGGTTGCGCCCACTCACTTCGGTTCCTCCACGGTCAGCACGCGATCCACGCCGAGCTTCTCCAGCGTCTGCTCGCGGCCGCTGGGCCAGTGAACCAGAAGCTTGTCGATGCTGGTGGCAGCGCCAAGACCGAAGTGCATGCGGGCGTCGTCTTGCGAAAGATAGCCGGAGCCCGCCACCCGTTCCGCCGTCTGGCGCTTGCCCGCCGCGAAAACCTCGACCCGCGCGCCAATGCCGTCGCGATTGCTCTTTGTACCTTGCAGTTTGATGGCAACCCAGTGGCCGGTGTTGGTGGAAACGTTGTGCACCAGCGTTCCCTTGCCACCCAGGTTCACTACAAACGCATCCACCTTGCCGTCGTTGTCGTAGTCGGCAAAACATGCGCCGCGCGCCGTGGTGCGCACACTCAGCACCGGACCCGCCGCTTCCGAAACATCGCTGAAATGCCCGCTGCCCGTGCCGCGAAACAGCGTGTGTTCCTGCGGAATCAGGTGAATCAGTCCGCCGTGAAAAATAAGGATGTCGAGCAGGCCGTCGTTGTCGAAGTCGTAGACGCCCGTGCCCCAACTCACATATTGCGCATTGGTCTGCGAAACGCCGTTGGTTGCGCCGATGTCCTCGAAGCCCTGTTTGCCCATATTGTGCAGCAGCCGGTTATAGTGCCCATCGGTCACCCACAGGTCGAGCACGCCGCGGCCTTCGAAGTCGGCAAACACCGGCCCCATCGACGAGGTCGACTCGCCATTCTGCCCGAAGGCCGTGCCCGTGTCGTTGGCTACTTCCTCAAACGTTCCATCGTGTTTATTGTGGAAGAGAAAATTTTCCGTGCGGTCGTTGGCCACATAGATATCGTCCCAGCCGTCGCCGTCATAGTCCGCCGCCGTCACGCCCATCGTGCGTCCCACATACGCGCCAATGCCTGACTTATCGGCGACATCGGTAAAAGTCCCGTCGCAGTTATTGTGATAGAGCTTGTTGGTTTCGCCCTCGTAGTCGAGCGGTCCAGGGTAGTTATCCGCCGCGTAAAAAGCGCGGTATTTGGGATCGAACTTGACATAGCGTCCCACAAACAAATCGGTGCAGCCATCCTTGTCGTAGTCCAGCCAAGTGGAGCTGATGCCCCAACCGTCCACCTTGATGCCGGCCTTTGCCGTCACATCGGTAAAATGGCCGTTGCCGTCGTTGTGATAGAGAATCGTCTTTCCGTAGCCGGTCACCAGCAGGTCGATAAAGCCGTCGTTGTCGTAGTCCGCCGCC
>JAATFE010000519.1 GCA_015655365.1 Terriglobales bacterium | reverse complement strand
TCGCTTCGGGATACAGCAATTGTGGAACCGCTGTAGCTGGAAAGAGAATCCGCTGCGGAAACAAAGGACGTTTATGCGATTGCCCTGGGCGAGCAGCCTGGAGCTGTCCTTCTGAATTGGAAATGAAGACAAAAAGAAGCCCCCACTCCGCGCGAGATCCCGAGGTGCGGGACCGCGCTGAAATGGGGGCTTCAATCGCTTTGCGACTGTCCGAAGGGACGGTCTTATTGCGCGACGCCATCGAGCTTGATCTGATACTCGACGATCTGCTTGAGGGTTTCGTAGGGTGTGCCGGCAACCGGAACCTGGCGGCCATTGATAAGCAGGAGGGGGGTCTGGTTGATGCCAAGGTCTTCGGCCAGCTTGACGGAGGCAGCCAAGGTAGCGGTCGCCTCAGGGGTTGCGACGCAAGCTTTGATCTTGGCCAGATCGAGGCCAGCCTTGGCCACGGCGCTGTTCAAAGTGAGCGTGGCGCCATCGGCGGTGTTCAGACCATCCTGGCCCTCAAAGACGGCGGAGGCGAAAGTGAAGAAAGCATTGCTGCCGCCTTCCTTGGCGACACAGATGCTATAGGAGGCTGCCTGCACGGAGGCCGGGTGGATGCGGGCCAGCGGATAGTTCTGAAAGACAATGCGGGCCTTGGGAAAATCGGCGGCGAGTTTGTCCATGTTGGCCTGGGCTTCCTTGCAATGGGGGCACTGAAAGTCGGCGAACTCGACCAGTTCCAGGTCCTTGGAGGCAGAGCCGCGATAGGGGCCGTTGGCGCGCTCCTGCAACTGGGCGCGCGCATCCGCGAAGGGCTTTTCGCCGAAGGGGATGATCTCGTCGCCGGCGATGATGTGCTTGCCGTCGGCGAGGGCGAAGAACTGGAGCCCCGAGATCTTCTGCTTGCCGGCCTTGTCGCCGAAATAGACGATGACCTTGCTGATGCCCTCAACCTGCGTCTTGAGGATGGCCTGGACCTGCCAGATGCGGCTGTCGTCGTAACCCCAACTGGTCTGGAGGAAGGCATTGACGGCTTCCCTGGTGGGCGCGGCGGCTGTGAAGTTTGCCGGATCGACCTTGGGAAACACGGGCGCTGCGGTGGGCGCGGGCGCAGTAGGTGCCTGCGCAGGCGCGGCGGGAACCTGCTCCTGGGCAGCAGCAATGACGACGGGCATGAATAGAGCAGCCAACGCGGCAACGCTGGCAAGACGGATGGACGGACGCATCAAGCTGAATCTCCTTATAGCGCGGAAAAACTCCGCACCTTAGCTTATACCTGAACCTTGACGGCAATGGGAAATCTGCGACCCATGCCAAACGACTTGGAAGTAACCTTCAGAACCGGTGCAGCCTGTTGGCGTTTGTACTCGGAACGCTCCACCAGACGGACTATTTGTTGGACCAACTCCAGGGGAAAACCGTATGCCTGGACAATCTGCTCGGGAGACTCATAGCGCTCGACGTAGGCTTCCAAGACGGGATCGAGCACGTCGTAGGGTGGCAGCGAGTCGGTGTCCTTCTGGTCCGGGCGCAGTTCGGCCGAGGGCGGCTTATCGAGGATCGCCCAGGGAATCATCTCGCGGTCGCGATTGATCCAGCGGCAGACGGCGTAGACACGCGTCTTGACCAGATCGCCAATCACGGCAAGCGCCCCCACCATATCGCCATAGAGGGTACAGTAGCCGACCGCCATCTCCGACTTGTTGCCCGTGGTCAATACCAGCGCGGAATACTTGTTGGAGAGCGCCATGAGCAGGCAGCCACGAATGCGGGACTGAATGTTCTCTTCGGTGGTATCGGGTTTCATGCCGGCAAAGAGGGGGTCGAGGGCGCGGGTGTATTCGGCGAAAAGATCGCTGATGCCGATGACCTCGTAGCGAATGCCGAGATTGGCGGCGAGGTGGCGGCTGTCGTCGATGGAACCCGTGGAGGAGTAGGGACTGGGCATGCCGATGGCGATGACGTTTTCCGCGCCCAAGGCATCCTTGGCTACGGCTGCCACGAGGGCGGAGTCGATGCCGCCGCTGAGGCCCACGAGGACCTTGCTGAATCCACACTTGCGGACATAGTCGCGCGTGCCCATGACCAGAGCCTGATAGGCGGCCTGGTTGTCGTCTTCTTCCAAGGGAGGCAGAGGCGGCGCCTGGAAGGGATCGAACAGGACGAGGTCTTCTTCGAACGAAGCGGCCTGGGCAATGAGCTCTCCGCGCGCATTAAGCGCAAAGGAGGAGCCGTCGAAGATGAGGCTGTCGTTGCCGCCGACCTGATTGCATATGAGGACGGGAATGCCGTCGCGCTGGGCAATGGCGGAGAGCATTTGGCGGCGAATGGCGCGCTTGCCATGCCAGAAGGGCGAAGAGGAGAGGTTGATGTGGACCGCAGGCTGCTGGTGCATCAGGTCTTCCAGCGGATCGACCTTGTAGAGGCGGCGCGGCCAGAAGTTCTTGTCGTTCCAGGCATCCTCGCAGATGGTGACGGCGAGGCGCACGCCGTCGAGTTCCACGACCTGCTGAGGCTTGGAGGGCGCAAAATACCGCTGCTCGTCGAAGACATCGTAGAAGGGCAGCAGGCGCTTGTGCTGCTCCAGCAGGAGACGCCCCGCATCGAGCAGAACAGCAGCGTTGACGGCGGGCTTGCCGGTATCCGCCTGGGCGGGAAGGGCCACACCCACCAGAACTGCGGTGGAGAGTTCGCGGGTGGCCGCGGCCAGTTCATCGACGGCAGAACGGCAACGGGCGAGGAAGCTGGGCTTCTCCAGGAAATCGGCCGGCGGATAGCCGCAAATAGCCAGTTCGGAAAAGACGGTGAGCCGCGCACCGAGCGCGGCGGCGCGGCGGCTGGCGGCAACGATTTTTTCGAGGTTGCCCGTGAAATCCCCAACCGTGGGATTGATCTGGGCCAATGCGATCTTCACACTCCCAGTTTAAT
>JAATFE010000338.1 GCA_015655365.1 Terriglobales bacterium | reverse complement strand
GAGTATGCCCGAAAACCACACCAAACCCAAGGTCCTGGTTGCCGACGACGAACAGGTTATTGCCGATACATTGGCCATGATCTTGAACCAGAGCGGTTTTGAGGCTCGCGCCGTTTACTCGGGCGAGAAAGCGCTCGAACTGGCTCCCATCTTCGAACCGGACATGCTCATCTCCGACGTGATCATGGCCGATCTGGATGGAATCTGCGCGGCTATCCGGATTCAGGAGTTGCTGCCGCGCATCAAGATCCTGCTCTTTTCCGGCCAGGCGGCCACCGCCGACTTGCTGGAAAAAGCCCGCGCCCAGGGCCACGAATTCGAAATCCTGGCCAAGCCGGTGCATCCCCAGGATCTGTTGAGCAAGCTGCGAGGATAAGATCCTCTACATTTGGTGACCTTCAAAGTAGACAATTCTCTTGCGCCATGTGCTGAGTGAAATTGCGCAGCACACGGCGTAATTCGTCGACCGCAAGAGAAACCATGTTTATTCAGGAAGTTACGCCATTGGATGTCGTATTTTACAGCTCCCGTCGGCCTTCCATGGCCCGCGCCATCGTCACCTCGTCGGCGTACTCGATGTCGCTGCCTGCCGGCACTCCGGTGGCGATGCGAGTGATCCTGACCTGAAAGCCGCGCAGGGCGCTGGCCAGCCAGGTCGCGGTCGCCTCGCCTTCCAGCGTGGGGCTGGTGGCCAGGATCACCTCGTCCACTTCGCCGCGCTCCACACGGGAAAGCAGCGTGCCGGTCCGCAACTGGTCGGGACCCACGCCATGCAGGGGCGAGAGGGTGCCGTGGAGCACGTGGTAAACCCCCATGTAGCCGCGAGTCCGTTCGACCGAGGCGATGTTGGTGGGTTCCTCCACCACGCAAACCTGGCGCTGATTGCGGGCAGGGTTGGCGCAATAGGCGCAGGGGTCGATGTCGGTCACGTTGTTGCAGATCGAGCACAGGCGCAGGCTGACCTTCAGGCCGCGCACCGCCTCTGCCAGCGCCGCGGCGTCGTCGTCGGTGGAGCGCAGGATGTGGAAGGCGAAGCGTTGGGCGCTTTTGGTGCCCACGCCCGGCAACTTCTTCAACTCTTCAATGAGCCGGGCCATGGGCTCGGCATATCGTGACACGGTCTGCGCCTCCTGAAGCTCTGCTTGGTTCGAAGCCTTAAAGCGTCCGGTAGACGGTTCCGGCAAACACATCCTTGCTCAGGACGCCCTTGCCCCAGGCGGCGTCGAATTCCGCCGTTGGGTTCTTGGCCAGGGCTTCCTGTTCCGAAGCTCCGGCGGCCTTGAGCGCAGCCATCTTGTCGCGAATGGCCGAAAGCATGTCGTGGAACTTTTGCAGGTCGCTCTTCGAGCCCAGGGGCCCATGGCCGGGGATGATTTTGGTGCTATCGCTAACCATCGCGAGTGACATCTCGCTGGCGCGAATCATGCCGCCGATGGAGCCGCCGGTGCTTTCGTCGATCACCGGATACATGCCGTTGAAGAAGGTATCGCCCAGGTGCAGCACGTCGGCCTTGTGGAAGTTGATGTAAATGTCGGTGTCTGTATGACTCGGGTCGATGTGTACCAGATCGAGCGAGTCGCCGTTGTGCCACATGCGCAGTTCGCGCTCGAAGGTCACGGTGGGCAAAGCTCCTGCCGGAGAGGGCGGGAAGGTCCTCTGAAACACCTTCAACGTCTGCGTCGTGGAGAGCCGCTCGCGGGTCTTTTGGTGGGCGCAGATGGTGAATCCCGCCGCGTGCATCCCCTCGTTGCCGCCGGTGTGATCGCCGTGCCAATGCGTGTTGATCAAAACGAAGGGCGCATCCTTGCTGACGGCCGCAATGGCTTCGCGGATGCGGGGAACCGCCGGCGCATAGCTCGAGTCGATGAGGATATTGCCCTCGGGACCGGTCTGCAAAGCCATGTTGCCGCCCGTGCCCTGCAGCAGATAGAGATTGTCGTAGAGCTTGGTCGCCTTGATGGGCGCGTCCCCGGTGCTGGGATGCGGTTGCGCGGCGGGAGCAGCCTGCGCCCTGATCCAGCGCGGAGCCATAGCCGTTGCGCCAGCCACTACGCCCA
The DNA here is from genome assembly GCA_015655365.1 of Terriglobales bacterium. Taxonomy (GTDB): domain Bacteria; phylum Acidobacteriota; class Terriglobia; order Terriglobales; family Acidobacteriaceae; genus Telmatobacter. Next base: position 541 of record JAATFE010000338.1, on the reverse strand, counting down.
GTTGCAGAAAACTCCTGCGATTCATTCCCTCTTGCATCGTTCTGTCCTCCATATGAGTCAAAATCATCCCAGTCCCGGCAGTTTCAAACCGCCCAACATGCCCTGCACGCTCGCCTGGATCGCCTCGTCGGCCTTGCGTCCGGCTTCATTGACCGCGGCCACCACCAGGTCTTCCAGCATCTCCACGTCCGGTTGGTTGCCGCTCAGGCCAATAACCGCCGCGGGGTCGATATGCAGCTTGAGGAGCTGCTTCTTTCCGTTCATGGTTGCGGTCACTGCGCCGCCGCCGCTGTTGGCTTCCACCACGGTCTGGCCCAGCTTGCGCTGAACCTCTTCCTGCAACACGTTGGCCTGGGAAAGCATCTCCGAGATTTTGAGCGGGTTGATCATCTTCACATCCTGGTTCAAGTGGGGGGACTTCAGCGGAGATCGACCACGCTGCGGACCTCGGCCTTCAAAATTTCCTTGGCGCGCTGCACCAAGGGATGGGAGAGCGCAGCTTCCTGAACGCTGCCCGCGAGCGGTGTGGCCATGGGAGCTG
>JAATFE010000189.1 GCA_015655365.1 Terriglobales bacterium | reverse complement strand
TCCTGAATTAGCGGCGGCTCTTCCGCTTGGCGTCGACCTTGACCCAATATTGAAATGCATCGGCATAGAGCTCGCCATCGAGGTCTGCCGCTCGCTGCTGCATCCGCGCCTGCGCGTCGCGAATGGCCTGGTTATACACCGCCGGCCCCACTTCTTCCAGGAAGAAATCCAGCAACAAACCAGCCGGCAGGTTGCCGAGGGGCTCCGCCATATTCTCTTCAAAATAACGTTGCAGCGAAGCAATCGCATCCGTGCGCGCCTGTTTTGAGATTTCGATCGCCGTCATCTAGTACCGCGTCCTCGTTATTTCGTAATCAAGCCCAGGAAAATGGGTGCCCCAGGTCCCGCTTTTGGAACCTGGGAGAGCACGAACCCAAGGTACAAAATCAATTGGTCAAAAACCTGGATTGGTTCCTCGCCGGACTCACTGCCCCTGCCGAAAGCGGTTCGCCTGCTCAAACTCATCGCGCAGCTCCGGCGTGCGGAGGTTTTCGCGCAGATGGGCCAAGTGCTGCTCCAGCGCGTGCAAAGAGGCCGCCACGGCTTCCGTGTTAGTGTAAGCAATGTCGCGCCACATGGAGTAGGGACTGGCTCCCAGGCGAGTCATCTCGCGCAACGCGCGTCCGCCCACATCTTTCAGTTCCGGCGCGTCGCCGACTTCTTCCTCAAGCAGCGCGCTCAGGGCCGTGGCCACAAACTGGGGCAAATGGCTAACCCAGCCGACCAGTTCATCGTGGCGTGCAGGGTCCAGATCGAGAGTCTTCGAACCCATGGCGCCAACCCACTCGCGCCAGCCCTTTACCAGTTCAGCCGAATGCGGAGAACGTTGCACCGCCGGATCGTCGGTAAACAGCCAGACAGCGCCGCGAAACAGCGCTGCATCGCCCAGGCTAGCGCCGCCCCGCTCCTTGCCCGCCATGGGATGGCCGGGAAGAAACGCCGCGCGCTCCGGAGCGTTGTAGAGACGGCTTGCGGCTGCGGAAATTTGCGCCTTGGTGCTGCCCACATCGGTCACCAGGTGCTCGGAGCCGAGCAGCGGGGCCAGTTTTTCCATAAAATCGAGCGTGGCAAAGATGGGCAGGGCCAGCAGAACCACCTGGCTCTCGCATGCGGCCTGCAAGGGGTCTGCCGCAATCGAGTCGATGGCCCCAGCGGCGAGCGCCACCTGCGCTCCCTCCGCACTTCTGTTCCAGCCCACAATCGAGCCATGGAAACCAGCCGCGCGCAATGCCAAGCCCACCGATGTGCCCAGAAGGCCTGTACCCAAAATAGCGATGCGCTCGATCATGCGGTCTTCCTTTGGCTCCAGCTTGCGCTGGGTGGGAGCGAAGTTAGCGGAGCTAGCGGGGTTAGCTGAGCTTGCGGAGCTAGCAAGAACTAACTCCGCCAACACGCGCGAAGCGCGGCTAACCCCGCTGTCCCATCAACCTTACAGCGTTCGGCCCACCGCTGTCGCAATCACGCACAGGTCGGCCATCAACTTCTCAAACTGGTCGAAGTAGAGCGTCTGCGCCGCGTCGGAGGCAGCCTTGTCGGCGTTGGGGTGAATCTCCACCAAGATGGCGTCCGCACCCGCGGCCACCGCGGCCTTGGCCATGGGAGCCACCATGTCGCGCCGGCCTGTGCCGTGCGAGGGGTCGCCCACAATCGGCAAGTGCGACAGCTTGTGCACCACCGGAATCGCGGAAATATCCATGGTGTTGCGCGTCGAGGTCTCATAGGTCCGGATGCCGCGCTCGCACAAAATCACGTCGTAGTTCCCGCCCGACATGATGTACTCGCTCGAAAGCAGCAGTTCCTCGATGGTGGCGGCAATGCCGCGCTTCAGCAGCACCGGCTTGCGAATCTGCCCCAGTTCCCTCAGCAGGTTGAAGTTCTGCATGTTGCGCGCGCCCACCTGGAAGCAGTCGGTATAGGGCAGCATGGCCTCGATCTGCGAAAGCTCCATCACCTCGCTGACCGCCATCAGTCCGTTTTCCTCGGCGGCCTCGTGCATCAGTTTCAGCCCCGGAATGCCCAGGCCCTGGAAGGCATAGGGCGAGCTACGCGGCTTGAAGGCGCCTCCACGCAGGAACTTCGCTCCCGCCGCCTTCACGCACTTGGCGATGGTGAAAATCTGCTCGCTGTTTTCAATGGCGCACGGCCCGGCGATCACCGCGACCTGATTTCCGCCGATCTTGGCGCCGTTGGGAAACTCGACCACCGTGCCTTCGGGACGGAAAGCGCGGCCGGCCAGCTTGTACGGCGCGGTAATGCGGTGCACATTGAGCACGCCCGGCAACTGCTCGAACGTCTCCAGATCCAGGCTGGCGGTGGGTCCCACGCCGGCCAGGATCGTTTGGCTCACGCCCGTGGTCCGATGAACATTGACCCCGGCTTCCATCATTGCGTTGGTTACTGCGTCGATCTGGTCTTCGGTTGCCTTCTCCTGCATTGCTACGATCATTGCTTCTTCCCTGTCTCGGGCGTCTCTGCGCCCGCGGCCCGGCCCGGCGCAAGCGCCTGGGCGTTTTTCTCCGAAGCCAACTCGTCCTTCTGCAAGCACCGCATCACGTCGATGATGCGCTCGTAGATATGCGTCAGTTCGATGTCGGGCAGCGGGCCCTTGTTGGCCGCGCGCACGTTCGAGTAGATCACCTTTTCCCGCGCCGGCTCATACACCGGCAATTGGGTAGCAGCCTTCAGGTGACCGATTCGCAGCGCGGCGCGAGCCCGCTCGCTCAGCAACTCCACCAGTTGCCGGTCCAAAACATCAATCTGATCTCGCAGTTCTTCCAGCGTCATTCCATCCTCGTGTTGCGGCCCCGCGCATGGCAGATTCACACAAGAATCGGCGCAAAGGGTGCAAAAGAGCAAGAGTTGAGTTCCTATGTGCGGCGGAAAGCTCCGCCCGCAGGGTATGTTTTTACCGGGCCAGCGCCGCCTGAGGCAGGTGCAAGCCCTTGATAAATCGAGCCACTGCCGCCGGCGCCGTCTCGGGGGTTGCCCGTTCGATCAACTCCACAATCGCGCTGCCGATCACCGCGGCATCCGCGAACTGCGCCACCTGGGCAACGTGTTCCGCGTTACTGATGCCGAACCCCACGGCTACCGGCAGCCGGGTCCATCGCCGGATGCGCGCCACCAAGGACGCCGCATCGGCAGTCATGTTCGCCTGCTTGCCGGTAATGCCCACCCGCGAGATAGCGTAAACGAAGCCTTTGGAATGGGTGGCAATCGCCTCGAGCCGTTCGTCGGGGCTGGTGGGCGCGGCCAAAAAAATCGACGCCAAACCCACGCGTGTCATTTCAGCCAGATACTCGCCGGCTTCCTCGACAATCAGGTCCGTCACCAGCACGCCGTCCACTCCGGCCGCCGCTGCGGTATCCGCGAACCTGTGCAGTCCGTAGCGCAAAATCGGATTCAGATAGCTGAAGATCACCAGACCCGCCGCAGGCCGCGCCGCATGAATCTCGCCGGCCAAGGCCAGCACATCCGTGAGGCTGGTTCCGTGCGCAATGGCGCGCTCGCTGGCGCGCTGAATCACCGGGCCGTCGGCCAGGGGATCGCTGAAGGGCACGCCCAACTCGATCACCACAGCGCCCGCGTCGATTGCCGCAATCGCAATCGCGCGCGTGGCATCGAGGCTGGGGTCGCCAGCCGTCAAATACACCACCAATCCCGGTTTGTGATCGAACAGTATCGCCATCGGAATCTATGCTCCCTGGATCTTCAGCTCGTGGGCCAGAATGCCCATATCCTTGTCGCCGCGTCCAGAAAGGTTCACCACCAGTATGTCATGGGCGTCCATCGTGGGAGCAAGGCGCAGGGCCTCTGCCACGGCGTGCGCGCTCTCCAATGCAGGCAGAATGCCCTCGGTGCGCGACAGGCAAACCACCGCGTCCAGAGCCGCCGTATCGTCTTGCGAGACATACTCGGCGCGTCCAGAGTCGTGCAGCGCCGCGTGCTCCGGCCCGATGGATGCATAGTCCAGGCCCGCGGAAACCGAATGCGTCAGCGCGATCTGGCCGTTCTTGTCTTGCAGCACATAGGAGAAGGTGCCCTGCAAAACTCCCGGCTCTCCGCCGCGGAAGCGCGCCGCATGGTCGCCCAGATCCAGACCGCGGCCGCCGGCTTCCACGCCGATCAGCCGCACTTCCCTGTTGGGAATGAACTCGTAAAACGCGCCGATGGCGTTGGACCCGCCGCCCACGCAGGCGATCACGGCGTTGGGCAGCCGGCCCTCTTTTTCCAGGATCTGCTGCTTCATCTCGATGCTGATAATACGCTGGAAATCGCGCACCATGGTCGGGTAAGGATGCGCGCCCAGTGCGCTGCCCAGCAGGTAGTAGCTGGTCCGGACGTTGGTGACCCAGTCCCTCATCGCCTCGCTGATGGCGTCTTTGAGCGTCTGCGAGCCGGCGGAAACCCCGCGCACCTCCGCGCCCAGCAGCCTCATGCGCAGCACATTGAGTTCCTGGCGGGCCATGTCCACGTCGCCCATGTAGATGACGCATTCCATGCCCAGCAACGCGCAAACGGTAGCCGTAGCCACCCCGTGCTGCCCCGCGCCGGTCTCGGCGATGATGCGTTTTTTGCCCATCCGCTTGGCCAGCAACCCCTGGCCCAGCGCGTTGTTGATCTTGTGCGCGCCGGTGTGCAGCAGGTCTTCGCGCTTGAGATAGATTTTGGCCCCGCCCAACTGCTCGGTCAGCCGCTTGCAGAAGGTGAGCGGCGTGGGCCGTCCGGCATA
>JAATFE010000472.1 GCA_015655365.1 Terriglobales bacterium | reverse complement strand
TTGTTGAAGAGTTTAACCTGGGCGATGGTGGCCGCGCCCACGAAGCCTGTGCCCTCGTTGAACTGCGGGCAAACGTCCATGCAGCAGCAGCAACTGATGCAGTTGGAGAGCGGGTAATTGGCTTCCTGCTGATGGGGGAAGACGCGGGGGCCCGAACCCAAGTCGTAAGTCCCGTCGACCGGGACCCAGGCCTTGACGGCCTTCAGGTTTTCGAAGAGGACGGAGCGATCGACCTGGAGGTCGCGGACCAGCGGGAATTTGCTGAGCGGCTCGACGCGGATGGGCTGCTCCAGGTTGTCGACCAGGGCGGAGCAGGCCATGCGGGCTTTGCCGTTGATGCGCATGGCGCAGGAGCCGCAGATCTCCTCCAGGCAATTGGAGTCGTAGGTAACGGGCGTGGTGGGGCGGCCGTCGGCGGTGACGGGGTTGGCCGCTATCTCCATCATGGCGGAGACGACGTTCATGCCGGGACGCCAGTCGAGTTCGAAGGTCTCCCAGACGGCGGGATCATCGGGACTGGCCTGGCGTTTGATTTCCAAAGTAACGGTTTTTTCTGCCATCGTCAGTCTCCCTATTTGGTGGCGTCGTAGCGGCGCGGACGGGGCTTGATGAACTGCGTATCGACAGCCTCGTACTCGAAACGCGGGCCATCGGCTGCGCCGGTAAAGGTGGCCTTGGTGGTCTTGAGGAAGTCGGCGTCGTTGCGGTCGGGGAAGTCGGGTTTGTAGTGCGCGCCGCGCGACTCATTGCGTTGCAGCGCGCCCCGAGCCACCACGCGGGAAAGCTCGAGCATATTTTTGAGCTGGCGGGCAAAGGCAAAGCTGGTGTTGGCCCATTGGCCGCGGTCGCTCAGGTTCACCTTCTTGTAGCGGTCGAGGAGTTCGACGATTTTGCCGTCGGCCTCTTTGAGGCCTTTGTTATAGCGGATGACCGTCGCGTGCTCGGTCATGGTCTTGCCGAGTTCGCGCCACAGTTTAAAGGGGTTTTCCGTACCTTCGTTTTTGAGCAGCTTGCCGTTGATCTCGGCCTGGCGGGCTAACTCCGCCTCGTGGCCGCCGTCGCCCTCGGCTGCGGGCAGGTTCTGCGCATATTGGAGGGCGTTGGGGCCGGCCTTGAATCCGCCGAAGATGCAACTGACCAGGGAATTCGCGCCCAGGCGGTTGGCGCCGTGGTACTGGTACTCGCACTCGCCGGCGGCAAAGATGCCGGGGATGTTGGTCATCTGGTTGAAGTCCACCCAGAGGCCGCCCATGGTGTAGTGCATGCCGGGGAAGATCTTCATCGGCTCGTCGCGGGGATCGACACCCACGAACTTCTCGTAGATTTCGAGGATGCCTTCGAGCTTGCGATTGAGGGTGGCGCGGTCGATGTGGGTGAGGTCGAGGTAGACCATGGGCTGGCCGTCGAGACCCAGGCCCAGTTCGTAGACCACCTTGTGAATGGCGCGGGTGGCCACGTCGCGGGGGACGAGGTTGCCGTATTTGGGATACCACTCTTCGAGGAAGTAAAAGCGCTCGGCGGCGGGGATCTGCTTGACGGGGCGCGCATCGCCGGGAGTGCGGGGAACCCAGACGCGGCCGCCTTCGCCGCGGGCCGACTCCGACATGAGGCGCAGTTTGTCTTCGCCGGGAATGCAGGTCGGGTGGACCTGAATGAATTCGCCGTTGGCGTAGTAGGCGCCCTGCTGGAAGATGGCGGATTGGGCCGAGCCCGTGCAGACCACGGAGTTGGTGCTCTTGCCGAAGATGGCGCCGATGCCTCCTGTAGCAAGAATGATTGCATCGGCCGCAAAAGAACGGAGTTCCATGGTGCGGAGGTCGAGGGCGGTGATGCCGCGGGCCTGGCCCTTGGCGTCGATCACCGCGGAGAGGAACTCCCAGCCTTCGAACTTGCGGACCTTGCCGGCAGACTCGTGGCGGCGGACTTGCTCGTCGAGGGCGTAGAGCAATTGTTGGCCAGTGGTTGCGCCGGCAAAGGCGGTGCGGTTGAAGAGCGTGCCGCCGAAGCGGCGGAAGTCCAAAAGGCCCTCGGGGGTGCGGTTGAAGGGTACGCCCATGCGGTCGAGCAGGTCGATGATGGCCGGAGCCGCCTCGCACATGGCCTTGACCGGGGTCTGGTTGGCCAAAAAGTCGCCGCCGTAGATGGTGTCGTCGAAGTGCAGGGCGGGCGTGTCGCCCTCGCCCTTGAGATTTTTGGCGGCGTTGATGCCGCCCTGGGCGCAGACGGAATGGGAGCGTTTGACCGGGACGATGGAAAACAGGTCAACGGTCCCGCCGGCCTCGGCGATCTTGATGACCGCAGCTAGTCCGGCCAATCCTCCGCCAACTACGATGATTCTGGGTGCCATGAAAATCCTTCCTAGAGACCAGAGATCAGAGAGCAAGGGTCAGAGAACAGCTCGGTCTCGAACTTGGAGGCGGACTGCCTGCGAAGAGAGGTCAACGCGGGGCGATGGGTTTGCCGCAACCGCGAATCCTTGATCTCTGATCTCTGAACTCTGATCTCCGTGGCCGGGGCCAACAAATGCCCAGATGCTAGCCAATCCGATGACGACAAGCACCAGGCCCAGGGCAACGCAGACATAGCCGAAGCGCTTGCGGGCGACTTTGCCGGGGGTGATGCCCCACTTGGCCGCGAAGAGCCAGACGCCGTAGGAGAAGTGCCAGCAGATGGCGATCATGGCGACGATGTAGACGGCCAGCATCCAGGGATTAGCCAGTTCCTGCTGCACCTTGGCGAAGGCGGCGCCGGGGTTCTCTGGCAGGCTGACGCCCATGAAGCGCTGGCGGGCTACGTGCTGCGCAATGTAGACGAAAGCGATGAGGCCGGTATAGCGCTGCGACGTGTAGATCCAGTTGCCGGCCCATGGGTAATAGACCAGGTTGGACTTGCCGCGCAGCCAGATATAGACGCCATAAAACGCGTGGTAGAGAAGCGGCAGAAAGATGAAGACCCACTCCAGCACGCGGACCATGGGCAGGCTGTTGAG
>JAATFE010000036.1 GCA_015655365.1 Terriglobales bacterium | reverse complement strand
CGGTCTGCTCGTTCACCTTGAAAGCAAACTCCGCCATCTCGCGCAGCGCCTCGGGAGCAAACTCCAGGGCCACGCCCTCGGTCTCCAGCAGAGCCGAGTATTGCTTGGTCAGCGAAGCCTTGGGCTCGGTGAGAATGCGCAGAAAGTCGTCGACGGTGAGCGACTGCAACTCCACGCGAATGGGGAAACGGCCCTGCAACTCGGGGATCAGATCGCTGGGCTTGGAAACGTGGAACGCGCCCGCGGCGATGAACAGAATGTGGTCGGTGCGCACCATGCCGTAGCGTGTGTTCACCGTGGTGCCTTCCACAATGGGCAAAATGTCGCGCTGCACGCCTTCGCGGGAAACGTCGGGGCCGTGTCCGCCTTCGCGGCCAGCAATCTTGTCGATCTCGTCCAGAAAAATGATGCCGTTGGACTCGACCCGCTCCACTGCTGCGCGGTTCACCTGGTCCATGTCGATCAGGCGGCCTTCTTCCTCTTGCACGAGGTACTCGAAGGCATCCGCCACTTTCATCTTCCGCTTCTTGCTGGCGCCGCCAAAGATGTTGGGCAACATGTCCTTGAGGTTCATCTCCATGTCCTCAAGGTTCTGGTTGCTGATGATGCCGAACTGCGGTGTGCCGCGGTCCCTGACATCCAGCTCCACCTGGCGGTCGTCCAGCTTGCCCTCGCGGAACTGCTGGCGCAGCTTTTCGCGCGAGCGCTGATAGCTCTCCGCGCCGGGCAGCAGCAACTGCTCCTCGGCAACAGGCTGGCCAACAACTGTGGCGCCCACCGGCGAAGGAGTAGCAGGCGGCGCGGTCGGAGGGGGCGGAGGCAGCAACACATCCAGCAGCCGCTCCTCGGCGTTCATCTCCGCCTTGTCTTCCACTTCTTCCAGCCGCTCTTCGCGCACCATATCGATGGAGATTTCCACCAGGTCGCGGATCATCGACTCCACGTCGCGCCCCACGTAGCCCACCTCGGTAAACTTCGAGGCTTCCACCTTGAGAAAGGGCGAGTTGGTCAGCTTGGCCAGCCGTCGCGCAATCTCCGTTTTGCCCACGCCCGTCGGCCCGATCATGATGATGTTCTTGGGCATGATGTCGTCGGCCATTTCGGGAGAAAGCTTCTGGCGACGCTGGCGATTGCGCAACGCAATGGCGACGGCGCGCTTGGCGGCCTTCTGTCCCACAACGTGCTTGTCGAGTTCGGCGACAATCTCGCGCGGCGTCAACTCATCGAGCGCGAGATCTTGTTCTTCAGCGGATGCGGGCAGGTAGATGGCCATGGATGATGGGGCAGGCGGAGCGATCCGCTAGCTCTTCAACTCCTCAATCGTTACGTGGTCGTTGGTGTAAATGCAGATTTCTCCGGCGATCTTCATGGCCTTTTCGGCGATCTCGCGGGCGCTCAGTTCGGTGTTTTCAAGCAGCGCGCGGGCCGCGGCGATGGCATAGCTGCCGCCGGAACCGATGGCCGCAATCGGCTCGTCGGGATCGATCACGTCGCCCGAGCCGGAGATCAGGAAGGTCTGGCCCTTGTCGGCAACCACCAATAGAGCTTCCAGGTTGCGCAGCATCTTGTCGGTGCGCCAGTCCTTGGCCAGTTCCACTGCAGAGCGGTTCAGGTTGCCGGCGAACTGCTCCAGCTTGGTCTCGAAACGGGCAAACAAGCTGAAGGCGTCGGCGGTGGAACCGGCGAACCCGGCCAGAATCTTCTCCTGGTAGAGTCGGCGGATCTTTTTTGCCGAGTGCTTCAAAACGGTATCGCCCAGGGTAACCTGGCCGTCGGCAGCCATCACCACCACGCCATTGCGCCGGATGCAGATGACCGTGGTCGAGCGAATCCGGGGACGGTGTGCCGCTACGGGATTTTTGTCCAAAGCCAAGTAAAACCTCCGGAAAATCAGGCGTCCGACTTGGGGAAACTCCGTCAAGACGCAGTCATGAGTATATCGCAGCGGGAAACCGCAAAGCTGCCGCAACCTGCGCTCCTTCAAGCTCCGATTCAAGTTGGGGTATCCTTGAATTGGGACCGGAAGGTGGAGTCCCGCCTGGGATGATCCTCCTCAATACAACCGAATGGGAAATTGCCGCCGCGCTGGTTTGCACGGCCGCGCTGGGTTCGCTGGCCATCTGGCTGGTGGTGCGCAACCGCCCCACCGCCGAAGAGTTGGAGCGCGCCCGCCGCGTTTTTCTGGTGCAATCCGGGCGCATCCTCGACGGCATGTTGCTGGATGTGGTCGAGCTTCCGACCGAAGACGGCCGCACTCTCACCATGCTCCTCTACAGCTATCGCATTGCCGGCGTGGACTACGAAAGCTCCCAGGACATTACTGATATGCGTGGCGTCGTTGACGCAACCCAGATACGAGCCGGCTTCCCCTGCTCCATCCGCTACCAGCCCGGCAGCCCCCAAAACAGCATCGTCGTAGCCGAGGAGTGGTCTGGACTGCGCATGGGACTGCCCGTCCTTCCCGCCTACGACGCCCCCGAGCCGCGCGACCTGAGCCACCTGCGCCCTGGCCGCGGGTAAAGCCGCAAGGTTGGCGCACCATACCGCCTCCCGGTTACACTTCACCTATGCATGTTCACGCGGCGCCCTCGTTGCCCGGCGCGAATAGAACCAAAGCGGTGCTTCGCTTTTCTCTTGTGGCCACGCTCGCCTATGTGCTGGTGACCTTTGTCGTCGGCCTGCGCGCCCACTCTCTTGCGCTTTTGTCCGAGGCCGGCCACAACGTCTCTGACTTCCTGGCCCTGCTGCTCAGCTTTGCCGCCGTCTACTTCCAGGCCCTCCCCGCCGACCATTCCAAAACCTTCGGCTATCAGCGGGCCGGGGTGATGGCCGCTTTCATCAATGCCGCTACCCTTATCGTCATCGCCCTCTGGATCGGTTTCGAAGCAGTCCACCGGCTCTCCAGCCCCGTGACTGTGCAGCCACGGCTGATGATCTACGTGGCCGTGGCCGGCGTGCTCATGAACGGTGTCATCGCCGCCCTGCTTTGGGGCGTGGCCCGCGACGTAAACCTGCGCAGT
>JAATFE010000444.1 GCA_015655365.1 Terriglobales bacterium | reverse complement strand
TACTCCTCCGGAGGGCAGTTCAGGCTCTTGGCGCGCTTTGTGACCAGTTTCAATAGATAGAACAGCACCAGCACGTTCACCAGGAACAGGCCCACGCGGACGTAAGTGAGCTTGCGGCAGACCTCGAAGATCTCCCAGGGCAGGAACGAGGCGGTGATCAGCAGGGTCAGGTACTCCGCCCATACCTTTTCAAAATAGAGGCCAATTCCCTCCACCATGCCGACGGCCGCATAGATAAAGGCCGCCGCGCCAATCCGCCGCAGCAGCGGATCGTTGAGAAAAGACGCCTTGTCGAGGACGAAGTTGACGAGGCGGGATTCGGGGTTGAAGCGCAGGTAGTCGGCCAGCCGCCCCAGTTCGTCGCCGATGTCCTTGTGCAGCAGGTGCAGCGCGCCGATGCCGATGGCGACAAACAACAGCGCCTGGACCAGCTTGTAGGCCGCAATGAGGATGAGCCATTGGTTGCGATGCTGCGGCTTCGCTGTGATCGGGGAAAGTTCGGTCATGGTCTTGAGGTACGGGGAAACCGCCTGCTGCTATTACGTTAACCGATGGGGGGGCGGTTCTCCCAACCGGGCGAGGCGGAGGCGACGGGGCGAGGATTAACATCGAGACCATGATGCAGCGATTCGAGACGCGCCAATGGGTGCCGTATCCCGTGGAACTGGTGTTTGCATTCTTTGCCAATCCGGCCAACCTGCCCCACCTGATGCCGCCCAAACTCAAGACCAGGATCGAGGACGCCAGGATCCAGCCGCCGCCGGTGCGGCCCGTGGCAACCGACCCGGCGCGGCGCTTTCTCAGCGTGGCTGCCGGCGAGGGATCGGAGATCCTGGTGAGCTTCTATCCGCTCCGCGGGTTTCCGCGGCGGCTGAGCTGGACGGCCCGCATCACGGAGTTTGTGTGGAACAACCACTTCTGCGACGAGCAGCTTCACGGCCCTTTCGAGCAGTTCAATCACCGGCACGGCATTGAGGCCGAAACGCGGGACGGTGTGGAGGGGACGCTGGTCGGCGACGAAATCGAGTATGCCCTGCCCTTCGGCTGGATGGGCCGCTTGGGCGGCGTGCTGGTGCAGCGGCAGTTGGAGAGCGGGTTTGCGTATCGGCAGCAGCGGCTGCCCGAAATTTTGGCGGCGGCGGTCCGGCAGGCGACGCGGCGAGGATAGTGCGCCAGCTTATCGCTTGAGCAGTCCTTCGCGATCCAGAAAATTGCCGTCGACAATGAGGCCGGAGATGCGGCGGGCGTTCCAGATGTTGACCGTGGGATTGCCATCGACGACGAGGATGTCGGCGCGGCGGCCGGGGGCGATCTGCCCCAACTCGTTCCATCCAAACTGCAAGGAATAGTTGTTGGTGGCCGCTGCCAGGGCCTCGCGCGGAGAAAGCCCCATGCGCACCATCATCTCCATCTCGGTATGCATCGAGATGCCGGGCATGGTTCCTTTGACGGGAGCGCCGGTGGCAACCAGGTAATGCGGGTAAGCGGAAAAAATCGTCTGATTGATGTTCCACAAGCGCGTGGCGGTCTGGTCGGCCTTTTTGCGCTGGCCGTCTTCCATCCAGCGCTGCGAGATGGCGGGCAGGCGGCGCGTCCAGGACTGAAGAGAATAGCGCAGTTCGCCGGTGGTGCGATCCGCGGGATTCGACATGTGGGCGGGGTCGAGCAGCGAGGCAGCCGGCTCCTTCCACAGGTTGCGATGCCCCGGCAACTGCAAATAAAAAAGACTGAAGGTGGGCATCAGCGCGGCATGGTGCGAGGCCACAAAGCGGGAAAAGGTACGCAGGCGCACGTCCGAGGTCGGCACCCGTTCGGAGTAGTCGTATGCCGTCGATGCAGCCGGCCCATCGGGGTTCTCGACCAGCGGGGCCTGCAACTCGTCGGGGATGACGCCCAGAATGTAGCGGTTCATATGGATCAGCACGTCCACGCCCGCCTCGACGCCCACCTTGTAGGGAGTGGACGCGAACTCCCCGTAGGTGACCAACCCCATCTGGTGGGCATGGGCAATGATCCACTGCGTATTGGCGGCGGTGAGGTTGCGGCCCAGCCACAGCACCCGCGTCCCCATCCGGGCAATGTCGGTGAGCTGACGCGCCGTGTCTTCGGGACTCAGCTCGGTGGGGCGTGCGCCCTGCCTGAGCTTGGCGGCCCAGGCAGGATGCTTTTGCAGCAGGCTCCAATTATCGGTGGTGCCGATCGAATCCAAAAGATAGATGTGGGGACTGGGGTTGGCCGCCATATCGACATGCCCGCGATATTGGTCGCTGGAGACCACCACGGTGGTGACGCCCATGTAGAGATTGGCGCTGGCCTGGCCTTGGCTGTTGATGCCGGCGAAGCCGTCGATGAGGCCGGGGATAATGTATTTTCCGGTGCAGTCGATAACCCGCGCACCTTTGGGGATAGGCACCGCCATGCGCGTGCCGACCTCGACGATGCGTCCATCGCGCACAACGACAATGGCATCGGGCAAATCCTTGGCGGAGTGGCCCCAGGACGTCACATCCACGACGGTTCCGCCAGCCAGCACCAGCGCCGCCGAAGCAGGGGCTTTCGATAAAAGCGGCGGCGGAGTCTGCGGCCAGGCCAGAACACCGGCCAGGACCACTCCACTGATTCCCGCAATGGCAGTTCGAAGCAGTCGCATAAGGAAGCGTGTCTGTTGAGGATTGTCGCACAGCGGTTTCGGATAAGAAATGAACCGGCTCAGCCGACAGCACGGAAGGTATGCGATTTTGTGACCAAAGGCACGTGCCGGGCGAGACAACTCTCCCTGAAGCGAAAGAGCTGCCGGATTGGAAAGCCCCAAGGCAGAAGAGGGCATGAGCGATCTAACTGGCCACCAGCGTCGAGCGGTGTCGACGCGCCAGCAGCGGCCGCACCTGGGTCTGTGCTTCGTCCACGGAGAGGCCGTATTTGGCGCGCAGGTCGTTGACCTTGCCATGCTCGATAAAGTGATCGGGCCAGCCGATGCGGACCACGGGGACGGCGATGCCCATCTCGTTGAGGGCCTCGACAACCGCGGAGCCGAAGCCGCCCATCCTGGCGTGATCCTCGAAGGTCACAATGGCCGCCACGCGCTTGGCGTAGAGCTCGATCGTTTCGAGGTCCAGCGGCTTGACGAAGCGCGGATTGACGACAGCAGCGGAATAGCCGTCGCACTCCAGGCGGACCGCCAACTCCTGTGCCAGGGGCATCGTCGTGCCCAAGCCCAGAATCAGCACATCGGAGCCGTCCTTGAGCACTTCGGCCTTGCCCACTTCGATCGCTTCGGACTCGGCCTTGCGGGTCACGCCAACCACCGCGCCGCGCGGATAGCGGATGGCGCTGGGTCCGGGAAGCTGGAGGGCGGTCTTCATCATGTCGGCCAGTTCGTCCTCGTCCTTGGGAGCCATCAGCACGATCTCGGGAATGCCGCGCAGATAGCTGATATCGAAGAGCCCGTGATGGGTGGGACCGTCGTCGCCGGAAAGGCCGGCGCGGTCCATGCAGAAAACCACGGGCAGCTTTTGTAGGCAGACGTCGTGGACAATGGGATCGAAACCTCGCTGCAAGAAGGTGGAGTAGATGGCGCAGACCGGACGATAACCCTGCGTGGCCATGCCGGCGGCGAAAACCACCGCGTGCTCCTCGGCAATGCCCACGTCGAAATAGCGTGCCGGAAAATGGGGCCGGAAAAGATCCAGTCCGGTACCGCTGGGCATGGCCGCGGTGATGGCCACAATGTGCTCGTCCTCCCCGGCAAGCTTGACCAGAGTATTGGCAAAGACCTCGGAGTAGGAGGGCAGGCCGGCAGGCTCGGTCTGGCCGGTCTCCGGATCGTAGGGCCCCAGGCCGTGAAACTTTTTCTGGCGGTCGAGAGCCGGCTGAAAGCCGCGCCCCTTCTGAGTGAGTACGTGGAGCAGCACGGGACGATTCACGGCCTTGAGAAACTTGAAGGTCTCGATGAGCAAAGGCAGATTGTGGCCGTCGATGGGGCCAAAATATTGGAGGCCAAACTCATCGAAGAGGATGGAGGGCCAGAGCATGCTCTTGGCGGCCTCTTCGGCCTTGCGCGCCACCGTGGCCGCGGTCTTGCCGCCCAGCCGCTCGATGAGGCGGTGAGCCGAGTCGTGCAGGCTCTTGTAGCGCTCGTTGGTGACGATGCGGTGAAAATAGCCGGCGATGGCGCCGACGTTGCGGTCGATAGACCACTCGTTGTCGTTGAGCACGACGATCAGCCGGTTGGTCTGTTCGGCGATGTTGTTGAGCGCCTCAAACGAGATGCCGTTGGTGAAGGCGGCGTCTCCGGCCACGGCGACGACATGGCCCTTGCCGCCGGAGAGATCCCGCGCCACGGCCATTCCCAGGGCCGCGGAAAGCGCCGTGCCGGCATGGCCTGCGCCATACGCGTCGTGCTCGCTCTCGGTGCGGAGCATGAAACCGTTGAGCCCGCCCGGCTGGCGAATCGTATCGAAGCGATCGAGGCGGCCGGTAAGAATTTTGTGGATATACGACTGATGGCTGACGTCGAAGAGGAGCTTGTCCTGAGGAGTGTCGAAGACGGTGTGCAGCGCCAGGGTCAGCTCGACCACGCCCAGGTTGGGGCCCAGGTGGCCGCCGGTTTTGGCCAGCGTCTGAATCAGGAATTCGCGGATCTCCGCCGCCAACTCGGTCATTTGCGCAAGGCTCATGCGCTTGAGATCGGCGGGCGAGTGGATGGTCTCCAGCAGTGTTGCCATGTATTCCTTCTCCCGAAAAGGCCGGGGCTCCAAGAAAAAAGCCGCCCTTTCACGGCGGAACTTCGAGGCTCTGATTCCTTTGCTTTCAGCGGTTTCCATCCACCCGTTTGCGCGGGGCGCTTTCGCCAAGGCGAGCAGGATAATCGGCCAAATCGCGTTCACTCCGCTTAACCCAGGCGGCGCCAACACAACATCTGCAAGTATACCAACCCTGCACTTGGCTGGAGATTGAACGTTGCCGCGGCTTGAAAACAGCACAGCCAAGGCGGCATTGTAGGATTGCGGTGAAGCCTGAACGAGGAGGACGAACGTGCGCAGGATGCCGAAAGCGGTTCTGTTGGGTTTGGCGATGATGGTCTGGGGAGCCTCGGCGCCCCTCTACGGGCAATTGCCCCTCCCCACCAGCGATGCAGCGCCCAACCCCTTGAGCGACACCACGGTGAAGCCGGGAAAAATGGTGCTCTTCGACTTGGAAGCGCGATTCGCCAAAGACGTGCTGGATCGAGGAGGAGCGGCGTTTGCGGAGTGGTTTGCCGAGGACGGAGTGGCTCTCGGCAACGGCCAGCCGCCCAAGATTGGCCGCGTGGCCATCGCCAAATCCGCGAGTTGGTCGCCCAAGGACTATCAACTGACCTGGACCCCCACGGACGCCGTGATGGGGCCCTCGGGCGACATGGGCTACACCTGGGGCCACTTTGAAGGGCACAGCAAGGACGCCAATGGCAATCCCGTAGTCACCGCCGGCCGGTATATGACCATCTGGCGCAAAGGCGCGGACGGCGGCTGGAAGGTGGTTCTGGACGCAGGCAGCAATGAGCCGGCCGCAGCCGGAGACTGCTGCAAGCTGTCGCCAGGCAATTGAGAAAACATCTACGAGAGCGGGCGCGAGGGCGATATGCCCATCGTTGGCTTTTTGCCGCGCAAAGCCGCCAACGTTTTGTACGGCGCGATAGGCTTTGAAGGCGCGGAGGTGTTGCTCGCCAAGCTCGGCAAATACACCACAGGCAAAGGATGCCTCTACATTAGATTGCGGACGTGGACGTGGACGTGAAGGTGCTTGAGGCACTCCTCGAAGTGGCCGTTGCGGCAACGAGGGCGCGGCACGCAAAGTAAGCGTAGCCCCGTTCTTGCATGCTCCAGGCGCATCGCGCCAAACCGGAAAATACATGGAGAAAGCCAGACAGAGCTACAGTCGTGCCACAACCCGCGTCTTCCGCATCCAGCTTGGCCCCGGCTTCCGAAAGCTAGTCCTTTAGTAACCACCAGATCGACCCGGTACCGTGTCCTCGTGATTTCGTAATAAGCCCAGAAAAATTGGTGCCCCAGGTCCCGCTTTTGGGACCTGGGAGAGCACGAATTTACACGGACACGGTACTGGTACCAACCGGTCAGATTACTAAAGTTGTAGATTCGTTTGCCCCCTCTTCCCCTTTTTGTGTGAGAGTCAGCAGCCCCTCTTTGCCGGATACTGTCCTCTAGGTTTGTCTCGCTTATGAGTGCAATGCAACATCCACAATTCGGGCAGCACCCCAGGGTGGTTTCCCGGTCGGAATTCAACTTCTTCGACCAGAACCCGGACCCTGCGCTCGACGAGTTGACCGAACTCGCCGCAGTGTTGTGCAACGCGGACTATGCCTACACCGGCTGGATGGACTTCAATCGCCTGTGGTTCAAATCGCGCTTCGGCTTCCAGGCCCACGAACAGAGCCGCTCCACTACGGCCTGCCAATGGCTGCTGGAGAAGAACGAACCCCTGCTGGTCCAGGATGCCGCCCAGGATCCGCGCTTCCCTCCCGAGGGAATCGAACTGGCCGGTGAGCAGCCTTGTCGCTCCTATGCGGGAACGCCGCTGATTACCGGCGCTCAGCAGATTGTGGGCACGCTGGCGATTTTATCCAGGGAGCCGAACAAATTCAGCCTGGAGCACCTGACCCTGCTGGAAATTCTGGGCCGCCAGGCGGTCACCCGGCTGGAACTCTATAACCGCATCCGCGCCCAGGAACAGGCGCAGCGCGCCCAGCAACGGACCGAGCGGGCCCTGGCCATCGAGCGATGCTTTGTGGCTGCGACCCTGGACTCGATTCCCGCGCTGGTGGCCGTGCTGGACACTGCCGGGCGGATGGTGCGGCTGAACCACGCCTGCACCGAGTTGACCGGGCTGAACCTGTCCATTGCCACAGGCCGCCCGTTTGTGGACGAGATTCTGGACCCGGAGCAACGGACATGGGCTGCGGGAAAGGTGCGCGAGGCAGCCTCCGGACAGGTCTCCGGACCGCACGAGACCGAGTGGCGCATTGCCGGCGGACTCACCCGGCGCATCAGTTGGACGCTGCGGCCCTTGAAAGGACCGAACTGCGAAATTCAGTACCTGATCATCAGCGGCCAGGATGTGACCGACCAGCGGCAGATGGAAATGGCTCTGCTCTCCAGCGAGACGCGCTACCGGCAGGTGGTGGAAAACAGCCTGGGTTTTGTCTTCACGTGCTCGATGGAGGGCCGCCTGACCTCGCTGAACTCGTTCACCGCGGAAACCCTTGGCTACCACGCCGAAGCTCTGACGGGACGCTCCGTGACCGACCTGCTGGACTCAGGCGGCGCAGCCACCTTCCAAGACTGCCTGCGAACCCTTGCGGCCAACGACGAGTGGCAGGGCGCCTTCCCCTTGCGCCGCAGCGACGGCATCTACCGGCGCATCGCCTTCCGCAGCCGGCGCATGGAGTTGCCCGGCGAGCAGCCTTTCATCCTCAATCACGGCATCGACGTAACCGAGCAGCACGAAGCCGAGCAGGCGCTCCACATTGCCACGCGGCAGCGCGAGCTGATCCTGGAGTCGGTGGGCGACGGCATCTGCGGCATCGACCTGGACGGGCGGCTGACCTTCGTCAACGAGGCGGGCGCCCGCGCCCTCGGCTACTCTCCCGAAGAGTTGATTGGTCACGACGTGCACGACATCATCCACCAAAACCACGAGGACGGCACTTCCTACTCCGAAGGCACCAGCCCGATTCTGCAAAGCATGCGCAAGCGCGAGGCCATCCGCATGAGGAACGAGGTCTTCTGGCGCAAGGACGGCAACTCGATTCCCGTCGAGTACAGCGCCAGCCCGCTCATTGAAGACGGGCAAATCTCGGGCATGGTGGTGGCCTTCCAGGACGTCTCGGAGCGGCGGCGGCTGGAAAGGATGAAGGACGAGTTCATTTCGACGGTGAGCCACGAACTGCGCACTCCGCTGACCTCGCTGCGCGCCTCGCTGGGGCTGATCGCCTCCGGATCGCTCGACAAGCGGCCCGAAAAGCAGCGCCAGATGGTCGAGATGGCCATCGGCAACTGCGACCGCCTGGTGCGGCTGGTGAACGACATTCTGGACTTCGACAGCGTGGAAAAGGGCACGCTGCCGCTGCACCGCGAGCCGGTGGAAGCCGTGGACCTGCTGCGCCGGGCCGCGGATGTGGCCCACGCAGCCGCCACCCAGGCTCATATCGGCTTCCGCATCGACGCCGCGAAGGTCGCGGTTCTGGCCGATCAGGAACGCATTCTTCAAGTGCTCAACGAACTCGTCGCCAACGCTATCAAGTTCTCGCCGCCCGAGACGCAGGTCCGCCTGACAGCGCACCCATCGAGCGTCAACCCCGCCGACTCGAATCAAGTCTGCTTTGTAGTCGAAGACCAGGGCCGCGGCATCGGCCAGGAGAAGCTGGAACGGATCTTCGAGCGATTCCAGCAGGGGGACGCCTCGGACTCGCGCGCCTTGGGCGGCACCGGTCTTGGCCTTGCGCTTTGCCGCAGCATTGTGGAGCAGCACGGAGGCCGCATCTGGGCCGAAAGCTCTCCCGGCCAGGGCAGCCGCTTCCTCTTTACGCTGCCGGCCGCGTCTGCCAACCCGCAGTAAAGCTTCGGCCGCTCAGTTCAGGAGTCATCCCGCTCCGGAGTCCACTCGTCCAGGGATTCGCGATCAATCCGGTCCTCGCGATTCTCCCGCTCTTCCAATTCGCGGCGCTTTTGCTGCTCTTCGCGCTCTTCGCGGCCATCGCTCATGACTCTCTCCTCTTTCCAGTGTAAAAGACCCGGTGCGCCAGCCAAAACCCCCAAGTTTTCTGCCCGGCGCGGATTCCCTTCCCGATTTCGACCAGTCACAATGAGGAGTGGACTCTCGGCAAATTCAAAGATGCGCGAACAGTGACCGTGGCTCCCAAAGGCACGCGCTCCAGGCAGTTGTGCGGGGATTCTCTGCAATATTTCTGTTGGCGGCTGCCTTGGCCGCGGCGCAAGGCTCGCCGCCCAGCGCGCAGCCGCTCAGCCAAGCCATTGCGCTGCTTTATCAGGAACCAATCGCGGGCAACGAGCCCATGCAGCAGCTCGAGCCAAGCCCGGCGGCAACAGCGGGTCCGCTGGCAGTGGTGCGCGGCGTGGTGCTGAACAGCACTACAGGCCAGCCGCTGGCGCGGGCATTGGTGCGCATCGAGGGGGACGCGGCAACCGGCGTCCTGACCGACGGCGAGGGCCGCTTCGAGACCCC
>JAATFE010000417.1 GCA_015655365.1 Terriglobales bacterium | reverse complement strand
TGCCTGCGTAGATTTCGCTTGAAGCGCGCCAGATCGCCCGCTCCGGAGTGATCGACGTTCAAATCCTGCTGCGAAAACAGGTCGATGGCGACTGCCGGTTCGTTTCCTGAGCTAAGGAGATACAACAAGATAAAGAGCTTTCCGTGATGGACGCCAATCTCGGCCACGCCGCCGGATACATCGCTGCGCCGCTGCTCCTCCGATAAGAGAACGATAGCTTGAGGGGCTCCCGGAAAGAGCCAACCCTTGACCAATTGATGACCGTGCTCGCTATACGCTTTCAGGCTTGCTTTGCTCACCTGGCAATTGTAGCAATCTGCATGGATTCGGACTTTCGGCCGGTTTATACCCTTCCCCTTCGGGCCGACCGATGCCCTATCGCAAGGCCCCAACCTTTCCTCCAGGGCAATCGCATTTGGAATCCCCGGAGCGCTCTCATCGGTTTGTCATCCTGAGGAGCGCGGCGACGAAGGATCTGCCCTGACGTTTCCGCAGGTTTTTGCGGCCCCAAGCCGCTCCTCCTGTACACTGGATGGTTAACAGCCATGAAAACCAAATACCCAATCGGAATCCTGGGCGCGACCGGAATGGTCGGCCAACGCTATATTCAGCTTCTTGAGAACCATCCGTGGTTCGAGGTCGCTTGGCTGGCCGCCAGCGACCGGTCATGTGGCAAAACATATGGCGAAGCCGCCAAGTGGCGTTTGGACACGCCCCTGCCGGAGCGCATCGCCAGCATGACCGTGGCGGCAGCGGAGCCCGAAGGTGCGCCCAAGACCATCTTTGCCTCGGTCGACGCGGCCATTGCCCGCGAGATGGAGCCCAAGTTTGCCGCGGCCGGTTGCGCCGTGCTCTCCAATTCCAGCGCCTTCCGCATGACCCCCAACGTCCCGCTGGTGATTCCCGAGGTCAACGCCGAGCACCTCCACCTGATCGAAGAGCAGCCCTCGCGCAAGCTCAGCGGCGGCTACATGGTCACCAATCCCAACTGCTCCACCATCGGCCTGGTCATGGCACTCAAGCCGCTCCAGGAGCGCTTCGGCATCGAGCAGATCTTCGTCACCACCATGCAGGCCATCTCCGGCGCAGGCTACCCCGGCGTCGCGTCCATGGACATCCTGGACAACGTGGTTCCCTACATCGGCAACGAAGAAGAAAAGATGGAAGAGGAAACCCTGAAGCTGCTGGGCTCACTCGACGGCCATGCCGTCACCCCGCTCGCGGCGCGCATCAGCGCCAGTTGCAATCGCGTGGCCGTGGTCGACGGGCACACCGAGAGCGTCTCCATCAAGCTCACGAAGTCCGCCATCAGGGAAGAGATTCTGGCCGCCTGGGCGGAGTTCAATCCGCTGGCCGGCCAGGGCTTGCCCACGGCTCCCGAGCAGCCCGTGGTCTGGGTTCCGCAGCCCGACCGACCGCAGCCCCGCCTCGACCGCAATCGCGGCAACGGCATGACGGTGACCGTGGGACGCTTGCGCCCCTGCGGTCTGCTGGACTGGAAGTTCACCGCCCTCTCGCACAACACCATTCGCGGCGCCGCCGGCGCAACCATCCTCAACGCCGAACTGCTGGCGAGCCTGGGCAAACTCTCTTAGCTACCCGCTGGGTCGAGGCAAGCGAGGGAGAAACAGAAGCTGGTTCAACGCTGGAACAGAATGCCCAGCACAAACGGAGCTAAAAGCTGACAGCTTTAATAGGAATACACGCATGAGCATGGTGGTGATGAAGTTTGGCGGCACGTCGGTCGAGGACCCCGCTGCCATTGGTCGTACCGCGGCAATCGTTGCCGGACGCGTAGCCCTGGGCAAGACCCCGGTGGTTGTGGTCAGCGCCATGGCCAAGGTCACCGACCAGTTGCTGCGCGCAGGCGCGGCGGCGGCGCTCGGCGATCGCACCGGAGCCCTGGCCATCAGTTCGCGGCTGCGCGCGCGCCATCGCGACACGGCCTGCGCGCTGGTCAAGAACCCTGCCGACATCGCCGACCTGCTCAACTTCATCGACCTGAAATTCGACTCGCTCGACGAAGTTTTGCGCGGCCTGGCGGCCATTCTCGAACTGACTCCGCGCATCTCCGACCTGATTGTCAGCTACGGCGAGCGCGTTTCCAGCCGCATTGTCGCCGCGGCCTTCCGCGAGCTGAGCATCGCCGCGGCGCATGTGGACGCACGCGAAATTATCATTACCGATTCGCAGTTCCAGAAGGCGATTCCCCTGGACGCGCTGATCGAGAAGCGCGCCGCCGAAAAACTGCGCCCCCTCACCAACCAGGGCAAGGTGCCCGTCATGGGCGGCTTCATCGGCTCCAACGAGGCTGGCATCACCACCACCCTGGGTCGCGGCGGCTCCGACTTTACCGGCGCGCTCATCGGCGGCGCGCTCCCCGCCGAGGCCATCGAGATCTGGACCGACGTGGACGGCATCATGACCACCGACCCGCGCATCTGTCCCGACGCCCTGCGCGTCAAGGTCATCAGCTTCGAGGAAGCGGCGGAACTGGCCTACTTCGGAGCCAAGGTACTCCATCCGGCCACCATTCTGCCCGCGGTCAAAAAGAATATCCCGGTGCTCGTGCTCAACAGCCGCAACGCCTCAAACGAGGGCACCCGCATCATCTCCCTCGCCCCGCACTGCAAGAGCCCGTTCAAATCCATCGCGGTCAAAAAGAAGCTGAGCATCATCGACGTGGTGGCCAGCCGCATGTTGATGACCCACGGCTACCTGAGCGAAGTCTTTGCCATCTTCGATAAGTTCCAGTGCCCTGTCGATATGGTTTCCACCAGCGAAGTCAGCATCTCGCTGACCGTGGACTCGAACGACAAGCTGCCCGCCATTGCCGCCGAGCTGGGCAAGCTGGCGGATGTGAAATACGAAGGCAAGAAGGCGCTGATCTGCATGGTGGGCGAGGATATTCGCGGCCAGAACGGCATGGCGGCGCAGGTCTTCAACGCCATCCGCCACATCAACGTCCGCATGATCTCGCAAGGCGCCAGCGAAATCAACATGAGTTTCATGATCGAGGAAGACGACGCCGAAGAGGCCGTACGCGCCCTTCACGCCGCCTTCTTCCAGCACCCCGACCCGGCCATCTTCGACGTCGGCGCGAGGAAGAAGCTAGTTGACAGCTAACAGCGAACAGCCAGCTAACAGTCAACAGTTGACAGTGAACAGTTGTCGGTTCCTTGCGGTTAACTGTTGACTGTTAGCTGTCAACTGTTAGCTGCATTCAAGAGGCTCCCATGCAATTTCTAGTTCTAGGCAAAGGCAAGACCGGCAGTCTGGTTGCCGAGATCGCGCAGGAACGCGGCCACTCCGTTCGTTCGCTCGACGTCACGGAAAACCAGCACGCCTCGGCCCTCACCGCCGCCACCCTGGCCGGCGTGGACGCGGTGATCGACTTCACCGCCCCCGAAGCGGCTATCGAGAACATGACCGCCGTCCTCGCCGCGGGCTCGCGCATCGTCGTTGGCACCACCGGCTGGTACGCGCATCTGGACAAGATGAAGGCCATGGCTTCCAATCACGGCGGAGCCCTCCTCTACGGCACCAACTTCTCCATCGGCGTGCAAAAGCTCTTCCGCCTCACCGCCGAACTGGCCCAGTTGGACGGCTACAGCTTCCACATCGCCGAAACCCACCACGTCTCCAAGCTCGACGCGCCCTCGGGCACCGCCATCACGCTGCAACAGATCGTGGAGGCCGCCCAGCCCGGCGTCAAGGTGGAAATCGCCTCTCAGCGCGTGGGCGATGCCAAGGGCGAGCATATTGTCACGGCCACCGGCGAATACGACACCCTGGAGCTGCGCCACGACGCCCACAGCCGCCGCGGCTTTGCCCTGGGCGCGGTGCGCGGCGCGGAGTGGCTGTCCGGGAAATCCGGCGCCTGGGACTTCCGCGAAATCTTCGATCAG
>JAATFE010000066.1 GCA_015655365.1 Terriglobales bacterium | reverse complement strand
TTTCTGTGATTCCGCTTTTGCCGATACATCCGCGAATCCGCTTTAGCCAGCAAATCGTCGATGGAAAGATCCTGCATCGAGGGGTCGCACAGCAGCGCCCCCACGCTCAACGAGAGTTTGTAGGGCTGGCCGGGCTCATTGTTTTTCCGCTCAACGATTTCGGCAAGGCGCTGCTCGAGCATGGCGCGGGAGTCCGGCGTGGCGCCCTCGATGGTGACAGCAAACTCATCGCCGCCCATCCTGGCGATAATCTCCGTGCTGCGGAAGCACTCGCGTAGCACCGCCGCGCAATCCCGAAGAGCCTGATCGCCGATCTTGTGACCCAGCGAATCGTTAATCTCTTTGAACAGGTCAAGGTCGAAATAGAACAGCAACAGCGACGCATTGTTACGCAGCGCCAATTGCCACTGGTGCCGGGCGAGCAGAAAGAATCCCCGGCGGTTGTAAAGGCCGGTGAGATGGTCGGTGAAAGCCATGGCGCGCAACCGGTCGTGCCGCCGGACGATGGCCAGCCAGCCGGACATGACAAAAATGACGACAACCAGGAATCCGGCCACCCATCCGGCATGGGTCGGAGTCCACCAGAAAGGTCTTTCGAGCACAACGAGGTCCGTGGGAGAGCGCAAAAGCAGTTCGAAAGAACGCACCTCGTGCGCCTCGTTGGCCTTGGCCGAGCAAACGCCGGTCACGCTGAGCAGGCTTCCGACCTCCAGGGGCCGGCGATGCGGATTTGGCCGCGGCAGCCTGGCAGTGAAAACGGTTGCGCCGTCGCGCAGAAGCAGCATGACTTCATCGGCGCCGGGCACCACTTCCAGCAGGCGCCCCTTCAGTTGCACCAGCACCGCATCGAAAGGCGCCGACGGAAGCCCATTCTCATCGGGCTCAATCATGGCGGAAGCAGGCTGGGAAAGGCCTGCAAGCGGATGAGCAGGACCGGCGACGCGAAACTCGGCATCGACCAGAGTGGGAGAGTAGCGGCCTACGGCAGGATAGCCGGCCACCTCCATCTGCGAGCCCAATGCAAACGGGAAGGCTTGCCCGCTTTGCACGAACACTCCTTCGTTTCCATCCTGGATGTAAAACCCCTGGCCGGGCTCCGCGTAGGTGACCACTCCGCGCACTTTAATGCGACTGATGGCTCCCGCCCGGTTCTCTGACTGCAGCAGGTCAGACAAGGGCCGCAAGGGAAGATCGAACGGGTTGGCTGGCGCCGCCCGCTCCACCTTTACGTCGCGCAGACTGGCGGCAAACATCCGCAAGCCAGTGAATTGCCTTCTATTGTTGACGGCTGTCCCGCAAACGCCGCGAACCGTCACCGTGGACGCCGGCAGATTTCTCCAGTCCGATCCGGAGAAATTCAGGATATGCACGGAGACCAGATTGCCCTGCCCCAGATCGATTTCAAGGAGGAGAACAGGGCGATCCCAGATGGACCGTACGGCCGCAGACCGTACGGTTCCCCGGATGGCAAGCCACTGGCTATCCTGCTTGCCTCCCGCGAGTTTGTCCAGGCCGGTCAGACGAGCGGGGGGCAATTTTCCCTTGCCGAGCAGGGTGACGCTCTCCGCAGTGACAGTCGGTGCGAATTCACCGGGGCCGGTAACCCCGCGCACTTCAACCAGTTCTCCCGGCTGAACCTGGGGAAAATCGCTGGCGCGTTCGATTTCGATTCCAGCGGTTGCGTCCTGAAAGAAGAACGAGTTCTTCCAGTCCGAAGAGACCGTAACGATGCCGCGCAACCGTACCGGCCGGGCGCGAGCAGATTGAAATGAAGTAAGGGCGCGGATATCGCGAACCGTAGTCAGCTCACGGGGAGTCTGGCTCCGGAGTCGGCCCGGCGTCCCAGTGACGATCACCACCAAGGCACCGAGCACAAGAAAACGAACATTTTGGGTATTGGCTCGGAACTTGCCCATTCTTTCAATTTACAGGAAAACAGCATCGAAAGTCCCCGCCTGGAGCGAGGACCTTCTTCGGGAAAATGGTTTTAAGGCGGAGCCAGAGTCACCGCGTTCTATTGAGTTCCATGCAAGGCTGCCGCTCCCTGGGGGGCGTCGACTTGAGTGCTGCGGCTTCGGGATGCATCGGCTCCGGTTCCGCTCTAGCCGGCCAGTTCCTTCTTCACCAGTTCGCTGATGGCGCGGCCTTCGGCGCGCAGGCCGGCGGTTTGCAGCTTGGCCTGCGCGGCCTTGATCACCTGGCCCATCTCCTTGGACGTAGGCTTGCGAGCAATGGCAGCGGCCACCTCCGCAACGGCTTCCACCACCAGCTTTTGCAAGCCGGCTTCGTCCAGCGCCTTGGGCAGGAACTCTTCGATTACCGCGATCTCGGCGGCCTCAATGGCGGCCAGTTCCGGCCGGTTGCCCTTGGTGTACTGCTCGATCGAGTCGCGGCGCTGCTTGACCATGGTGGCCAAGGTCTGCTCGGACTGCGCGGGGGTGAGGGGGGCGCGCTGCTCAATCGCCTTGTTCTTCAGCGCGTTCTTGATCAGGCGCAGCGTGGTGGTGCGTACGGCGTCGTGCGCCTTCATGGCGGCTACAACCTGCTGGGTAACGATGGTTTCGAGTGCGCCTGCGTCGAGCATGATTTTTCTGCTTTCGTTGGGAAAAAATAAAGTCTGCAACTTTAAAGTTTATCTCTTCGCAACGAGATGAAGATCGGTATCGATGCCTTCGATCGACAGAGTGCCCCAGGCAGCCGCGGTCTTCGACCACCTCCCACATGATCTGGCGGTTCCATCGCGCTCAATACTGCTCGCAAGGCAATGGGGATTGCGTCTATCATGGCCGGTAGTCCGGTCCGATTTTCTTTCCAATGCAAGGAAGGGCTGTGTCTGTGTCTTTTCGAAGTTTGAACAGGGGTCGCTTCGAAGCCGATAGATATACCAGGAACGGGGAGAGACGTCGCGCCAAGATTGCACGCACTGGAGCAGCGCTCCTTTATTGAGTTCTCGACCCCGATGAGCAACATTCCAGAGGAACACTTTTTGAGCCTCGCCATATAAATCAGTCTTGCAGCCCTACGGTCGTCGAGCACAGCCTTACGAAGGAGCATAAAACGTGGAACAGAAATCATCGGAAATCATGGCCGCCAGCAAGCAAGGCGAACTTTCTCCTGCCCAACCGGGCGCTGGTTTTGCCCCTGGGTCTACGGTCGTCGTGGACTGGAATCGGAACGGTGGCCAAAACCTCGCGGGCCGATTTGGAATGGACAACTCCAACATTGCACTGCGGCGGGAGTTCATCCGGCTCGGTGAGGAAGACCGCGAGTTGCTGGCGGAGATGGCGCCTTGGGCCAAGTCGGTGGCAGCGCAGATCGCAAAGGAGTTCTACGACTGGCAATTCAAGTTTGCCCCCACGCGCGAGTTCTTTGAGAACTTCGCCCGCGAAAAGAAAATGCCGCTGGCGGACTTGCGCTCTCACCTGGAAGTAGCCCAAGCCGGATACTTCACCGAGATATTTGCCGGCGCCTCGGTCGAGTGGGATGTCCGCTATTTCGAAAAGCGCCTTCATATCGGCGGCGTGCACGACCGGATCGATTTGCCTTTCAAGTGGTACATCGGCTCCTACGCGGAGTATCAAACGCTGCTGGGCGCCTACCTGCGTCGCGATATTCCGGACGAGGACCGGGTTCGCCGGATCGAGGCCGCAGCTTCAAAAGTGTTCAATCTCGATCTGCAGGCCATCGGGGACGCGTTCCTTATGGTGACCCTGGAAAAAATGCTGCAATCCATGGGGATTGAACTGGACGATCTCTCGATTTCCGGCGACAAGTCCGAACATATCGGCAGAATCAAGGAGTTCCTGACACAACAGTTCAGCGACTTCTCTGGAGAGATGGCCCACATGGCGGACGAGCAGGACAAGGGAGACCTCGACGTGATGATGGAGTCGGCGAAGTTCCGAGGCGCCTTCAAGACCATGGCCCAAGGAGTAAACAACATGGTTGCCGGCCATATTATGGTGAAGAAGAAAGCAATGGCCTGCGTAGCCGAATTCGGCAATGGAAACTTCGAGGCCCCGCTCGAGAAGTTTCCTGGCAAGAAGGCCTTTATCAACGACACCATCGAACAGGTTCGCGGGAATTTGAAGGCGCTGATTGTCGACACCCAGCTTCTGGTGAAGGCTGGCAAGGAGGGAAAGCTAGACGTACGCGCGAACGCTGCCGAGCATCCCGGCGATTACAAAAGAATCATCGAAGGCATCAATGAAACACTGGAAACAATCGTTGACCCTCTCAAGATTATGGCGGAAAACGCAAACACGCTGGCCTCTTCCTCCGAAGAACTTCTAGCGACGAGCCTACAGATGGCGGGCAACGCGGAGGAGACTGCCGTGCAAGCCAATGTCGTCTCCGATGCCAGCACGGAGGTGTCGAGGAACGTCTCTTCGGTGGCCACGGCCGCCGAGCAGATGCAGGTATCGATCCGAGAAATCTCCAAGAGTGCCGCCGAATCGGCTCAGGTTGCGAAGAATGCCGTCAGTGTCGCGCAAACGACCAACCAGACCGTGAAAAAACTTGGCGAATCCAGCAAGGAGATCGGCAATGTCGTCAAGGTGATTACCTCGATCGCACAGCAAACCAACCTGTTGGCGCTCAACGCGACAATTGAAGCTGCGCGCGCCGGCGAAGCGGGCAAAGGCTTTGCGGTCGTTGCCAACGAGGTCAAGGAACTCGCCAAGCAGACTGCCAAAGCCACGACCGAAATCAGCCACAAGATCGATGCGATTCAAGGAGATACCAAGGGCGCCGTTCAGGCAATCGAGGAGATCAGCACCATCATCATCAAGATCAACGAACTCTCCGAAAGCATTGCCGCCGCCGTGGAAGAACAGACGGTGACGACCAATGAGATCAGCCGCAGCGTCGGCGAAGCCGCCAACGGGGTGCACAACATCGCCAAAAACATCGGCGGCGTGGCTACGTCGGCCACGGACACAACGCGCGGCGCCCACGACATGCAGAC
>JAATFE010000517.1 GCA_015655365.1 Terriglobales bacterium | reverse complement strand
ACTT
The DNA here is from genome assembly GCA_015655365.1 of Terriglobales bacterium. Lineage (GTDB taxonomy): Bacteria > Acidobacteriota > Terriglobia > Terriglobales > Acidobacteriaceae > Telmatobacter. Next base: position 5,289 of record JAATFE010000517.1, on the reverse strand, counting down.
CGATGTGAATCTTCTTGGCCTTCTGCGCATAGGTCGCGAGCGTGCCGGTGACGCGATCGTCGAACCTCATGCCGCAGGCAATCAGCAAATCGGCTTCCTGAATGGCGTGGTTGACCCATGCCTCGCCGTGCATGCCCATCATGCCCAGGTTCAGCGCGTGCGAGGCAGGGAAAGCGCCCAGTCCCAGCAGCGTCAGCCCCACGGGAATCTGCGCACGCTCGGCCAGGGTGCGGATCTGTTCCATGGCGCCGGATTCGATGACGCCGTGCCCGGCCAAAATCACCGGGCGCTTGGCGTTGCGAATCAGTTCTGCGGCTTGCTCCAAACCGGCATCGTCCACATGCAGCATGGGATGAGGCCGATAAGGCTTGGGCTTGGCGGCGGCAAAGTCGAAGATAGCCGTGGCCTGCTGCGCGTCCTTGGTAATATCCACCAGCACCGGGCCGGGCCGGCCGGATTTGGCGATCTGGAAGGCGTAGCGCAGCGCCGGAGCAATGTCTTTCGCGCAATTGACGAGGAAGTTGTGCTTGGTTACCGGCAGCGTGATGCCGGTGATGTCCACTTCCTGAAAGGCGTCGGTGCCCAGCACCTTGCTTGAAACCTGGCCGGTAATGCAGACCATCGGAATCGAGTCCAGCATGGCCGTGGCGATGCCGGTCACCAGGTTGGTGGCGCCGGGGCCGCTGGTCGCCACGCAGACGCCCACCTTGCCCGAGGCGCGCGCATAGCCGTCGGCCATGTGCGAGGCGCCCTGCTCGTGGCGCACCAGGGTGTGATGAATGGGAAACTTGCGCAGCGCGTCGTAGACCGGCAGAATAGCGCCGCCCGGATAGCCGAAGACGTCGGTAACGCCCTCGCCCACCAGCGTGGCCCAAACGATCTCCGCCCCAGTCAGGCGGGTGGGAGTCGTGAGATGGGCATTCGATGCTTGCGTGTTTGCGTTGCTTCCCATGGGGAACTCCTTTGTAGAGATCAGGGGTCAGAGATCAGAGATCGGTAGTGCAGTTTTCAGCAGCGGAGTTAGCGTTGTTAGCGGAGCTAGTACCGTGTCCTCGTGATTTCCTATTCAAGCCCAGGAAAATGGGTGCCCCAGGTCCCGTTTTTGGGACCTGGGAGAGCACGAATTTACATGGACACGGTACTAGCGAACTCGCGTGCTAACTCCGCTAACAGCTAGCTCCGCTGTTACCGCTTTCACTTCGCCCTCAACCATCCCGCTTCGTCGTGCTTTGCTTCGAACGCGTCCAGCTCTGCGGCGTGCCGCAGGGTCAGGCCGATGTCGTCGAGTCCTTCGAGCAGGCAATACTTGCGGAACGGATCGACCTCGAAACTCGCCTTGAAGCCCCGGCTGTCGATCACCGTCTGCTCTTCCAGCGAGACGGTCAGCTTGTAGCCGGGAATGGTCTGGGCGTTGTTCAGCAGCGTGGCGACCTGCGCTTCGCTCAACCGCGCCAGCACAATACCGTTCTTTCCCGCGTTTGAAAAGAAAATGTCGGCAAACGTCGGTGCAATGACCACGCGGAAGCCGAAGTCTGAAAGAGCCCAGGCGGCGTGTTCGCGGCTCGATCCGCAGGCAAAATTCTTGCCCGCCACCAGAATCTGCGCGCCCTTGTAACGCGGATCGTTGAGCACAAACGCGGCGACGGGCTTGCCTTCGGGCGTCTGCCGCCAATCGAAAAACAGAAAATCGCCGTAGCCGGTGCGCTCCACGCGCTTCAAAAACTGCTTGGGAATGATTTGGTCCGTATCGACATTGGCGCGGTCGAGCGGCATGGCCAGCGATGTGAGAGTTGTGAACTTTTCCATTAGGCCTTCACCTCCGGCGTTGCCAGTTCGTTTACTTTCCATGTGCGAATGTCGACAAAGTGCCCTGCAATAGCGGCTGCCGCTGCCATCTCAGGCGAGACCAGATGAGTGCGGCTGTCGCGTCCCTGGCGGCCTTCAAAGTTGCGGTTCGATGTCGACGCGCAACGCTCGCCCGGCGCCAGAACGTCGGGGTTCATGGCCAGGCACATCGAACAGCCTGGCTCGCGCCACTCGAATCCAGCTTCGCGGAAGATGCGGTCCAGGCCCTCAGCTTCGGCCTGTTCCTTCACGGCATGAGAACCGGGAACCACCATTGCGTTGACGTGCGTCGAAACCTTGTAGCCCCTGGCAACGCGAGCCGCGGCGCGCATGTCTTCGATGCGGCCGTTGGTGCAGGAGCCAATAAAGACGCGGTCGATGGAAACTTCTTCGAGCGGCGTGCCGGCCTTCAGGCCCATGTATTCGAGCGCCCTCTTGAATCCGTTGCGCTCGATTTCCGTGGCCGCAGCCGCGGGATCGGGCACCTTGGCGGTGATGGGAGCCACCATGCCGGGGCTGGTTCCCCAGCTCACATAAGGCTCCAGCGTGCTGCCGTCGATCACGAGTTCACGGTCGAACTTTGCGCCGGGATCGGTCGTGAGCTTGCTCCACTCCGCAACCGCCTGCTCCCACTCCGCGCCCTTGGGCGAGTGGCGGCGGCCCTTGAGGTAAGCAAAGGTCGTTGCGTCGGGAGCGATCATGCCCGCGCGCGCGCCGGCCTCGATGCTCATGTTGCAGACCGTCATGCGGCCTTCCATCGAGAGCGAGCGAATCGCCGAGCCTGCGTACTCAATCACGCAGCCCGTAGCGCCGTCGGTGCCGATCTTGCCGATGATGGCCAGGATAATGTCCTTGGCCGTGACGCCGTGTTGCAGCTCACCCTCGACCGAGATGCGGAAGGTTTTGGGCGTGGACTGCGGCAGTGTTTGCGTGGCCAGCACATGCTCCACTTCGCTGGTGCCGATGCCGAAAGCCAGCGCGCCAAATGCACCGTGCGTCGAGGTGTGCGAGTCGCCGCAGACAATAGTCATGCCCGGTTTGGTAAATCCCAATTCCGGCCCAACCACGTGGACAACGCCCTGGTCGGGCGAGTTCACGTCGAAAAGCTCGATGCCAAAGTCGGCGCAGTTTTTGCGCAGCGCGGTCATCTGCTTGGCCGCAATCTGATCCACAATGTGCAGCCGGCCTTCGAGCGTGGTGGGAATGTTGTGATCCACGGTGGCCACCGAACGGTCGGGACGGCGCACCTTGCGCCCAGCCAGGCGAAGGCCTTCAAACGCCTGCGGCGAAGTCACTTCGTGCAGCAGTTGCAGGTCGATGTAGAGCACGGTGGGTTCGCCCTTGGGCTCGACCACCACATGCTGCTCCCATACCTTCTCAAATAATGTTTTCGGTTCGGAACTCATGGATCACCCTTGTTTCAAATCGTTGTATCGTGCCGCAAAACCAAAGTTCTGTCATAAAACAAATGCTGTCATCCTGAGCGAGCGCAGCGAGTCGAAGGACCCGCGTTACCCACAACTGCTGGGTGCCCATCCTTGCCGCGCCTTTGTTTTTGCGGCAAGGATGGGAAACCACAAATCTTTACGCCGTCACCAGCAAAGTCTTGACCATCTCGCGCACTTTAGCGCCCATCTCGGTAGTCGAAAGCACCGGGAACCCCTGCGGATTGTCGCGGGCCAAATCCGGCGTGCGGAAGCCCTGCTCCAGCACCTTGCGCACGGCCTTCTCCACCGCCGCGGCCTCTGCTTCCAGCCCCGCCGAGTGGCGCAGAATCAGCGCCGCGCTCAGGATTGCGCCCAGAGGATTGGCTAGCCCCTTGCCTGCAATGTCCGGCGCGGAGCCGTGAACCGGCTCAAAAAGATTGACCTTGCCGCCGATGGTGGCCGAGGGCAACATGCCCAGCGAACCGGTGATGACGCCGCCCTCGTCGCTCAAAATGTCGCCAAACAGGTTTTCCGTCACCACCACGTCGAAGGTGCGCGGACGGAACATCAGGTGCATGGACATCGCATCCACATACTGGTGTTCGAGCTCCACATCGGGGAAATCCTTGGCCACTTCGGTCACCGTGGCGCGCCACAGTTGCGAAACCTCAAGCACGTTGGCTTTGTCGACGCTGGTCACCTTCTTGCGCCGCTTGCGGGCCAATTCGAAGGCAATGCGCGCCACGCGAACCACTTCGCCCTTGGTGTAGCGCATGGTGTTCCAGGCTTCGCCGGCTTCGCGATTCCACTCCCGCGGCTTGCCAAAGTAGAGGCCGCCCAGCAGTTCGCGGACAAACAGAATGTCCGTGCCGTCGATGACTTCAGGCCGCAGCGGGCTGTTGACGGTCAGTTCCTTGAAAGCAAACGAAGGGCGCAGGTTGGCGAAGCCGCCCAGAACGGTGCGAATTCCCAACAGGCCGGCCTCGGGCCGCTTGTCTGGGGGAAGGGAATTGAACTCGTTGCCGCCCACCGCGCCCAGCAGCACGGCATCGGAGGCCAGCGCGGCCTCGATGGTCTCTTTGGGCAGGGGCGTGCCGTCCTTCACAATGGCCACGCCGCCAATGCGGCGCTCGCTGAACGTGAACTCATGGCCGCCAATCGCCGCCACTTCCTTGAGGATGGCGACGGCTTCGTTTGTTACTTCGGGGCCGATACCGTCGCCCGCTACTACCAAAATTTTCAGCTTCATTCGTACTCTTTCCAGAGATCGGAGATCTTGAGATCAGGGATCAGTCTTCAGTAATTGGTTACTGCGCGGCCTTGAGCCTGGATCGAGCGATCAACCTCTCGACCAATCCCAAAACCAAGATCAATGCGATCCAGATAAAAACAAAGTTCAGGCCAAACGCAATCTGCAGATCGATCTCTAAGTTGCCTGCGTGACCGCCCAGGCGAGAAATCATGGGAGCGATCATCAGGCCCGGCGCATACAACGGAGCCGCTAGCCAATCGAATCTGGTTCCGTTCATTTCGAACGCCAGCAACATGAGTAAAGGAGACGCAATCCCCGTCCATGCGAGGCGTGCAAAAAGGCGCTTCTTCATTAGTCCAGTTCCGAAACCGGCTCGCGGCGCGTCTCGCGAATCGGGTCGGGCACCAACCCGATCAGGTCCTGGTCGTAGATATTCTTCTTGCGATCGGCCAGGGCTACAAAGCGGTAATAGGTCTGCTGCAACTCCTCGCGGGAGAGCGTGAATCCCAACTGTTCCAGCCGGTGCCGCAGCGCCGCGCGTCCCGAGTGCTTGCCCAGCACCAGGTGCGTCTTGGCCACGCCCACCAGCGCGGGAGTCATGATCTCGTAGCAGAGCGGATTGGCCAACATGCCGTGCTGGTGAATGCCGGACTCGTGCGCAAAAGCGTTGCTGCCCACAATCGCCTTGTTGGGCGAGGGGCGGAAGGTGATGATCTGGCCCAGAACCTGGCTGGTGGTGTAGAGGTTTTCCAGCTTGATCTGGTT
>JAATFE010000126.1 GCA_015655365.1 Terriglobales bacterium | reverse complement strand
CGGGGCTGAGGATCGTAGTCCAGGGCCTGGAGATCGGTGAGCGCCGCCAGCAGTCCACTATCAAACGCGAAGCCGCAGCGAGTGGGATTCGAGGCCGTAAGATCGGCTATCGGCAATCCTGCCTGAAGGCGCTTGCGGTGAGCAAGAGCCAGCTCGCTCTCTTCCGTGTCCCAGTCCGTTCTTTTTGAAAAACGCATAAAAGCCATCCTATGAATCGCTAACCGTCGCCCGGCTGCTCTTTTGCGGCGCATCGTGCACAATGGAAGCAGGCGTCCTTTTCAACCATACACGGACGCCACCGGGAGGAACATTGGGTCTGCGCGCAGTTGTCTTCGACTATGGGATGGTACTGACTGGACCGCCGGATGCCGAGGCGCATGCCGCCCTGGTGCGGATTACCGGGCTGCCCGTGGAGCGCTTCGAAAGCATTTATTGGGCAGACCGGCACGCCTACGACGAGGGCAAGCTGACCGGCATCGCCTTCTGGCAGAAGTTCCTTCGCGAGGCGGGGCTGCCGCCGAACCAGAATATGGTGGAGGAGCTGAACCTGTGGGACGCCCGCATGTGGACGACGGAAGACCCCGCCATGCTGGTCTGGCAACTCGAGATCAAGAAGCGCGGGCTGCTCACCGGCATTCTGTCCAACATGGGCGACAACGTGCTCGACAACATGAAACGCACCTTCGACTGGCTGCCGCGCTTCGACGTGCTGGTGTGGAGCTATCAGCTTCTGATGGCCAAGCCCGATCCCGCCATCTATCGCCACCTGCTCAAGGAGCTCGGAACCCGGCCTGAAGAGACGCTCTTCCTGGACGACCGGTCGGTGAACGTGGAGGCGGCGCGAGTGCTGGGCATGAAGGCGCTGGAGTTCTCGACCGTGGAGCGGCTGCGCGAAGACCTGATTGCGCAGGGATTCGACGCGGAACTTCCCCTGCCTGCATGAACGCTGATCACAGGACTGCTTCGGGCCCGGCAACGGCCGTGTGCTAACCTCGATTCTGGTGACCGTAGATTCTGTCCGCATTTTTCAGGAGGAGTACCGGGCGTTGCGCCCCAGAGCGCCGATGCCGCCCATCGCGGTTCGTTTTCGCCGCTTTACCTCGCTGAATACCACAATCCGCCTGCGCGAAGGGCAGATTTTTGCCAGCCTTTCCGACCTGCTGGAGGGTGCGCCGGAGTCGGTCTTGCGGGCGATCGCTCACATTCTACTGGCCAAACTCTACAAAAAGCCCATCGACGCTGCCCATAACATGCGCTACAAGCGGTTTGCTTCTTCGGCAGCCGTCACGCGGCAGACGGAGCTGATCCGCCATGCACGCGGCACCAAACGTTTCTTTGGACCCGAGGGCCACTACTACCACCTGGATGAGGTCTTCGACTCGCTGAATCTGCGCTTCTTTGGCGGCCTGCTGGGCCGGCCCGACCTGACGTGGAGCGAGCACATGGCCAAGCGGTCCCTGGGCCATTACGACGCCGCCCACAACACGATTGTGGTTAGCCGAGTCTTTGACCGGCCGTCGAGCCCGCGCTACGCCATCGAGTACCTGCTTTACCACGAGATGCTGCACCTGAAGCACCCGGTGCATATGAAGGGGCTGCGGCGGTGCGTCCACTCGCGCGAGTTCAAGGCCGAGGAAGCGCTCTTCCCGCAACTGGCCGAGGCCCTGGCGTTCATCAAGCGGCTGTAGCGAAACGAAACAGCGCAAGCATTGCTGTCACTGCTAGCAGAGCCGTGCTATTCTTGTCGCATGGCGACCCTTACGATTCGCAATCTCGACGAAAAGGTCAAGCGCAGGCTGCAAGTCCGCGCCGCGCTGAACGGCCGCTCGATGGAGGCTGAAGCGCGCGAACTGCTTGCGGAGCTGGTGCAGAAAGCGCCCGAGGAAGCAGCGCTCAAAGTTGGCCTGGGAACGGCGATTCACAATCTCTTCGCTCCCCTTGGCGGGGTCGAGCTGAATCCGACGCCGCGCCGCAAATCGCACCGGCCGGTTCCTACTTTTGAATGACGATACTGCTCGACACGAACGTGCTTTCCGAAGCGATGAGCCCAAAGCCTGACCCAGGAGTCATGGCCTGGGTCGATTCTCAAGACCCGGACGGGCTTTGGACCTGCACGATTGTTGTCGCGGAAGTGCTGTCCGGGTTGGACCTTATGCCGGCGGACAAGCGCCAGGGGTTGCTTCGAGAGAGGGCAGATACAATGTTCTCGACGCTCTTTGCCGACCGCATTTGGGACTTCGACCAAGCGGCTGCAATGGTCTACGGAACCATTCTGAAGACCAGAAGAGCGCTGGGCCGGCCCATCGACGAGATGGATGCCCTGATCGCAGCCACGACGCTGGCCAACGACGCCACTCTCGCCACGCGCAATGTTCCCGACTTTGAGCTCTGTGGAATCCGGCTGGTCAATCCCTGGCAGTGATGAGCAGGTCTTAAGCAGCTTTCTCGGCGGCCTCGACTGGATGAGTCACGGTCCGGGTAGAGGCCCACCAGATGAGCGCGACACCGGCAACCACGGATCCGACGCTGGCCAGTTGCGCGTTCGATAAGCCCCATAGCACCTTGGGGTTGCGGCGCACAAATTCAACCAGGAAGCGAGCTGCTCCGCTGAGGAGCAGATACTCGCCCACGAGTGCTCCGGTGCCCCGCTGCTTGCCGCCGCGGTACCACAGCCACGCGCCGATCAGCAGGCCGGCAGCCAGTTCGTAGAGCGGCGTGGGATGCACCCGGACGAAGGGCGGGGTGGGCTCGATGCCGTTGGGAAAGCCCATGCCCCAGGGAAGCGTGGTGGGCAGCCCGTAGCAGCCGTCGCCGGAAAGAAAGCAGCCGATGCGCCCGATGCCGTAGCCGATGGCAGCCGCCGGGGCAGCCAGATCCAGGGTCTTGAGACCGCCGATCTTCGCCATCCAGCCTTGAATTACGAGGGCGGAGATGCCGAAAACGAGCCCGCCGAACCAGGCAAATCCCGCCGAGTCCCAAAGAACCTGCCAACCCAGTTCGTGAAACTCCGCCGGGGTGTCGAT
>JAATFE010000340.1 GCA_015655365.1 Terriglobales bacterium | reverse complement strand
TGCCGATAGGGCATGAAGTCCAGCAGCGGCTCCTCGGCGGCAAACAGCACCGCCACGCCTCCATGCAGCTTCGCCGCCAGCGCCACCCTGCGCGCGCGATACACTGCGGCAGGCTGCTTTTCGAGGGATTGGGCAAGAGGAGTTAGCGCAAGCAGAGCAAGAGCCAGAGCAGCGATTGAGGTAAAACGCCGTGCACAGACCATGCAACAAGCCTCGGGTACCACGCGCCCTCTGTCAAGCGACGACGTTTCGCGCCGTTCCCGCAGCCGCCGGACTCTTGGCATCGTCTGCCGCCATCCTGCGGAGAAATTCTCCCGCCGGCACGGGCCGTCCGAAAAGCCATCCCTGGGCAAAAACAGGCAGACTGCACGCGGCGAAATAACTGGCCTGCTCTTCGGTTTCTACCCCTTCGACAATCACCTGCAATTTGAGAGCCTCAGCCATGGCGAGGATTTGCGGCAGAATAGCCAAGATGGCCGAGCCTGTCCCAATCGCCTGCGTGAAAGCCTTGTCGATCTTGATGGCGTCCACCGAAAGATCGTGCAAATACGACAAGCTCGAATAGCCGGTGCCGAAATCGTCGATATGGACGCTGTGCCCCCGCGTGCGCAGGCCGTGAATCGTCTCGATGGCCACCTTGCGCATCACCGTGGAGCTTTCCGTAATCTCGATGGCCAAATTGCGCGCCGGAACCGCCGCCTCGTCCAAAGCGCGATTCAGCATGGGCAGGAAGGTCGGATCTGCCAAATCGGCGCCGGCCGCGTTGATGCTGAGCCGAAACCCGTGACGGCTTCGCAGGGTCTCTCCGAAATCGCGCAGAGCCTGCCGAACCACCAGCCTCGTGATTTCTCCCACAAAACCGTGCTTCTCGGCGATTTTGACGAAGACATCGGGGCCGACTGCGATGCCCTGTCGATCGGTCCAGCGCAGCAACGCTTCCGCTCCAACAATCTGCCTGCTATCGAGCTGCACGATGGGTTGATAGGCCAGGAACAGCTCGTCCCTGCGAATCGCGCGGCGAAGCTGCTGCTCGACACTTTTGTAACGGTAGTAGAGAAGCGATAAACCAAGGCCGCCCAATCCGCCGAGCAGCCTGAAGAAGGCAACGAATCCGATGAATTTCCCGCGATTGGCTTGTGTCACCTCGGTCAGGGAAGTGTAGGCCGTAACGCAATTGAAGAAATGCGCGGAACATCGCGTCGCATACAGTTTGTCTCCGAGGCGCACCTTGCCCTCTGAGGTAAGTATTGCCACACCCGCCTGGGGCGATTCGCCGAGCAACCTGCCGTGCGTCTGCGTCGGAGCATCTGCCACCGTCTCGGTAAAGTGCATCGGCGGCGGCTCCAGAGGCATACGTGTCAAAGGCGCAAACACGACAAACGAATCGCCTCGTTGCAAAGTTACCGTGGTGAGGCCGTCGTTCCGATACTGAGCTTGATCCTTGTAAAGAATCGACCCATCCTGCTGGATGAAATCCGGTTTGGATTGTCCATACGGCTGCGCAGGCTGACCCAGGGCGGCCGAGTACTCGACCTTGCCGTTCCGCATACGGCCGGCATCCTTCAGATGTCCAGACTTGAAAACCAGAGTGCGAAAGGAATCGATCTCGTCCTTCGAGCACGTGAGATACCGTGAGTTCTGCACCGCGGCCAAGGCAGTCCGCGACTCGACGGACGTCGCCTCCTCAACCGCCATAATGCGGCTGGCATACTGATCGAGCCGGCCTTCGGTTGTCCTCACCGCAATGGTGCGAGCCAGCCAATAGCCGGCAAGGGTGCCGCAAGCAGCCGTGATAATCATGGCGACCAAGGTCGTAAGTAAGTGCCGCCTGAGGATTGTCATGACCAATTCAGCCGATCGGGGAACGAACGCAGGATACAGTACAGAGGGGAACCGCACTGTACTGGCATGGTACCGCGATCGAAGCCATTATCAATTAACACAAAAGTGGCAGAAGCCGGCGCGATCCGGCGAGGGAGGACCGTTCGAAGGATTGGTCTTATCCCTTTGCGGCCTTCAGCATTGCCGCCAAACTGCGGTCCACGTCTTCCGTGCTGGTAGCCCACGACGAGACGCTGATCCGCATTGCGGTCTGCCCTTGCCACTCCGTCGGACCGCACCAGCAGGTGCCGTCCTCTTGCACGCGGGCAATCGTAGCCAGAGTCTGCTCCGGCGTGCCAAACGACACCATCACCTGGTTGATGACCACGTCGTTCAGAATCTTGTAGCCCGCGGCGCTCAGCCCCGCGGCAAATCGCCGCGCATGGCTCGAGGTCCGCGCCACAATCTCTGCCACGCCTGATCGGCCCAGCGAGCGCAGTCCTGCCCAAAGCTCCACTCCGCGGGCGCGGCGCGAAAGCTCCGGATTATAGTGCGAAGGCTCGCGGCGTTCGCCCTGCACCAAATAAGCCGCTTCCATCGACATGGCCGCCCGCAGCGTGCTCGGGTCGCGCACCAGCGCAATGCCGCAGTCGTAGCCGATATTGGGCCACTTGTGCGCATCGGTAGCCCACGAGTCGGCTTGCTCAAAGCCCACGGTCAACCGCTTGTACTCCGGCGC
>JAATFE010000241.1 GCA_015655365.1 Terriglobales bacterium | reverse complement strand
GGCGCCTGGCTCACCGACGCCGACGGCAACCGCTACATCGACTACTTCGGTTCCTGGGGGCCGATGATTCTGGGCCATGCCTTTCCGGCAGTGGTCGAAGCCATCGAGCGGGCCGCGCGCAACTCCACCAGTTTCGGCGCTTCAACCGCTGCCGAGGCAGACTTGGCCGAGCGTGTCGTCGCCTGCTACCCGGCCATCGAGAAGATGCGCTTTGTCAGCTCCGGTACCGAAGCCACCATGTCCGCCATCCGCCTGGCCCGCGCTGCCACTGGCCGCAAGATCGTCGTTAAATTCGAGGGCTGCTATCACGGCCACGCCGACGGCCTGCTGGTCAAAGCCGGTTCCGGCGTCGCCACCTTCGGCATCCCCGGCTCAGCCGGAGTGCCCGAAGAGATCGCCTCTCTCACCTTGGCCCTGCCCTACAACGATCTGGCCGCGGTCGACGCTGCCTTCGCCGCCCATCCCGGCCAAATTGCCGCCATCATTCTGGAGCCAATCGTCGGCAATGCCGGCTGCATCCCGCCCGCTCCCGGCTACCTGGCCGGTCTGCGCGCCGTTACCCAGCGCGAGGGCGCTCTGCTCATCGTCGACGAGGTCATGACCGGCTTCCGCGTGGCCTTGGGCGGCGCGCTGGAACTCTACAAAGTGGACGCCGATCTGGTCACTCTCGGAAAAATTGTCGGTGGTGGCCTCCCCGTCGGCGTCTTCGGCGGGAAACTCCGTTTTATGGACTTACTTGCGCCTTTGGGGCCGGTCTACCAGGCCGGAACCCTCAGCGGCAATCCGCTGGCCATGGCCGCCGGCATCGCTACCATTTCCTATCTTCAGTCCCACGCCGCCGAGGTTTACCCGCAGTTAGAAGCCACGGCCAAAGCCGTCACCGAAGGCGTAGCCGCCGAGGCTACCAAAGCCGGCATCCCCCTCACCCTGAATCGCGTTGGCGCCATGTGGACATGGTTCTTTACCCCCGGTCCAGTCACCGACTACACCCAGGCCGCCCAGGCCGATACCGCCGCCTTTGGCCGCTTCCACAACGCCATGCTGAATCAAGGCATCTGGCTCCCACCCTCGCAGTTCGAAGCAGCATTCCTCGGCACCGCCCACGGTGCAGCAGAAGTGGCCGCCACCATCGCCGCCGCCCAAAACGCCTTTGCCGCCGTCAAGGCCAGCTAGTCCACCGGGCCAAGAAAATGGGTGCCCCAGGTCCCGCTTCTGAGACCTGGGAAAGCACGAACCTCAGCCGGCCCACTCTACAGGTTCCACGAATCCAAGGTCACAAATTTGTGCGTTCCCTTGTAGCGCGCCATCAGCGCCTCGGCCGCAGCCACCGACGGCCCCCGGTTCGCCGCCAAATCTAAGTGGTTACCGTCGTGGAGCACGATGTTCGCCGCCCAGCCTCGTTGCTCCAGCCGGTCGATCTTCCCCGTTAGCCGCCCCACAATCTTGTCGGTAGAAGGCTCGCTCCAGTCCGAAGTCATGGCGTTCCACAGCACCGGTTCGAGCCCCATCTCGCGGGCTGCTCGCAGCACGTAGGGACGGCGCGCGCCAAACGGGGGCCGAAAATATCTGATCTGTGCGCCGGTGATCTCTTCGAGCGCCCGCCGGCTTCGGACCAGTTCCTCGCGCACTTGGGCTGCTGAGGCCAGCGCCAAGTCGGGATGGCTCCACGAATGAACCCCGATCAGGTGCCCCGCCGCAGCCACCCGCCGCACCAGTTCAGGCTGTTGCTCGGCCGCTCGGCCCACCATAAAAAACGTGGCCCGCACCCCGTGCCCGGCCAGAATCTCTAGCAGCCGTGGCGTCCACAGCGGGTTCGGTCCGTCGTCGAAGGTGAGCGCCAACTCGCCTGTGCGCTTGGGGGCAATCAGCGCCCTCCCAAAAATCCGCGAAGCGGGCCACCGGGCAGCATAGGCGAATCCGCCCGCCGCCAGCCCCACAAGGCCCGCCGCGCCCAGCCCGACAGAGATTCCTGCAGCCAAAGGAGAAAGCATGATTCCAGTGTGCGGCGCGGAGCGAGCATACCGCAAGCAGTGCTCAAATCAACTCGATCGGGAGGCAGAAACGGGCCACCGGTTTTACCTCTTGCCCCGCACCCAGGCGTATACTTTCCTTTGTTCGGGTCACATCCTGAGTCAACGGAGCGGCACTGGAGACGATTTATGAGCCTAACCAATTTCCCCGGCGGATGTAGTTCCGCGCCCAGCACCACCCCCACCACAAAAGTCACCATGCCCGCACTGGCAGAGATGAAGCGTCAGGGCAAGCCCATTTCCGCGCTCACCGCCTACGACTACGCCACTTCGCGCCTTGTCGACGAGGCCGGAATCGACCTCATCCTCGTAGGCGACTCGCTGGCGATGGTCGTCCTGGGCCACGAAAACACCCTCGCCATCACCGTCGACGAGATGCTCCACCACACCCGCGCCGTCCGTCGCGCCGTCCGCCGCGCCCTGGTGGTGGCCGACATGCCCTTTGGCAGCTATCACTCGTCGGTAGCCGAGGGCGTGGCCAACGCCGTCCGCTTCATCAAGGAAGCCGGAGCCGAAGCGGTCAAAATCGAAGGTCCGCGCGTCGAGCTGGTTCGCGCCCTCACCGCCGCCGAGATCCCCGTCGTCGGCCACCTGGGCCTTACGCCGCAAAGTGTGAACCGCATGGGCGGATTCCGCGTCCAGGCCCGCACCGCAGAGACCGTGCTCCAGCTCAAGGCCGACGCGCTGGCCCTGGCCGAAGCCGGAGCGGGCGTCATCGTGCTCGAAGGCGTTCCCCGCGAGGCTGCCGCGGCCATCACCGCCGAGCTTCCCGTGCCCACTATTGGCATCGGCGCAGGTCCCGATTGCGACGGCCAGATCCTGGTCTTCCACGATCTGCTGAACCTGACCTTTGCGCCGCCGGCCAAGTTTGTCCGCCGTTACGCCGATGCCGGTGCGCTCATCCACACCGCCATCGAGCACTATCGCGAAGACGTAGAGCACCGCACCTTCCCCTCCGACGAGGAAAGCTATCACTTGGCGTCCGCCGTGCGCGAAGCCCTCGATCCTGCTGTAAAAGTCCAAAAATAGGGAAGAAAGATAGATGAAAGTCCTGCGCACTGTAGCTGAACTCCGCCAGTGGTCCCGCGAAGAACGCAAAGGCGGCAACACCGTTGGCCTCGTGCCCACCATGGGCGCTTTGCACGCCGGCCACGCATCCTTGATTCGCGCGGCAAAAGCTGAATGCGGCAAGGTCGCCGTCAGCGTCTTCGTGAACCCCACCCAGTTCGGGCCCAACGAAGATTACGCCGTCTACCCGCGCACCTTCGATGTCGACTGCGCCCTCGCCGAAGCTCATGGCGCGGACGTTGTCTTCGCCCCTACAGTGGAAGAGCTTTACCCGGCCGGCGCGACCACGTTTGTCGAGGTCGAAGGCCTCAGCAGCCGCCTCGACGGCGCATCCCGCCCCGGCCACTTCCGCGGCGTAGCCACGGTGGTCAGCAAGCTGCTGATTGCTGCCGAGCCAGACCGTGCTTTCTTCGGCCAAAAGGACGCCGCCCAGGTCGCCGTTTTGCGCCGCATGGTCACCGACCTGCGCTTCGCCGCGGAAATCGTGGTCTGCCCCATCGTCCGTGAGTCCGACGGCCTAGCCCTCAGCTCGCGCAACCGCTACCTTAGCCCTGCCGAACGTACCCAGGCGCTGGCCCTTAGCCGCATCATCCACCAGACCGAGGCGTTGTTTGCCGCAGGCGAACGCAGCACTGGCGCGCTGATTGAAGCCGCCCGCGTGGCCTTCAGCGCCGCGCCGGAGATCCGCGTGGATTACATCGAATTGGTGGATTGGGCCACTCTGGAGCCCGGACCAACCGCCGCTCCCGGAAACCTCTTCGCCGTTGCCGCCTGGGTCGGCGCGACCCGGCTGATCGATAACACGATCCTCGGCTAGGATTCCCCGGTCCCGCCGCCGCGACGACCCCCATTGCCCAAACCCGCCCTCCGGCTGCAAGCTGTTAAGCATATCGGAGTTGCCCGACATTGCCGCCTACATCTCAGCAATCGAGGCCCGAATCCTCGGGCAATCGCTCGAGCAGGTGCGTCTGGCGAGCGTGTTCCTCCTCCGCACCGTCGACCCGCCTTTCTCCAGCGTCGAAGGCCGCACCGTGTGCCAACTGCGCCGTATCGGTAAACGCATCGCCATCGGTGCTCCATCTGATGATTGCCGGCCGCTTCCACAGGCGTCCTCCGCAAACCAAGTTGGCCGGCCGGAACGCCTTGGCAGCCTTCGAGCTTCCCGCGGGCTCCCTCAACTCCGGCTACTGGCTGGC
>JAATFE010000034.1 GCA_015655365.1 Terriglobales bacterium | reverse complement strand
GCGCTCACCGCGGCCGGCGGCATCGACGCGGTGGTTCACGCTCTCGAGGCCTACGTCTCCATCATGGCCAGCGAGTACACCGACGGACAGGCCCTGCAAGCCCTCAAGCTGCTCAAGGAATACCTGCCCTCCGCCTACAAAAATGGCGCCAAGGACCCCAAGGCGCGCGAGAAGGTGCACAACGCCGCAACCCTGGCCGGAATCGCCTTCGCCAATGCCTTCCTGGGCGCTTGCCACTCCATGGCCCACAAAATCGGTGCGGCTTACCACTTGCCTCACGGTCTTGCCAACGCGTTGCTCATCACCAACGTGATCCGCTACAACGCCAACGACAACCCCACCAAGCAGGCCGCTTTCTCCCAGTACGACCGGCCCAAGGCCAAGTGCCGCTACGCCGAGGTTGCCGATCATCTCGGCCTGGGCGGCGTCACCAAGGACGAAAAGGTCGAAAACCTGATCGCTTGGGTCGAGGACCTCAAAAAGCAGTTGGATATTCCTGCCTCCATTCAGGAAGCCGGAGTCAACGAGACCGAGTTTCTGGCCAAGTTGAAGAGTGTCTCCGTCGATGCCTTCGACGACCAGTGCACGGGCGCAAATCCCCGTTACCCGCTCATCAGCGAGTTGCAGGCGATCCTGCTCGACAGCTTCTATGGCAAGCCCTTCGTGGAACTCACGGACCGCATGGACGCTGTAGCTCTGGCCGATACGCCAACCATCAAGAGCAAGCCTTCGCATAGCAAGACTGCCAAGGTCGAGGAGTCGGTCGAAGAAGTCGTCATAGGGAAGTAATCGTCCGCCGGGAAGGGGAGAATTGTAGCATTTTCTGGTTCTCCTCCTTCTCGGCGTAATTTTTTCGCTGATCGGGATTTGGGACAACGTCCTGTATCGTGGTATTAGCCACTAAGCGCTTACACCCTTATCTCGGACGGAACCAGCATCTGAAATGGATAGACAGTTCAGATGGTAAACTTATTACAATCAGGCATCTCCTGCGCCAATAGCCTAATTTTTCGTGCCATGGCCGGTAGGTTTCTGGAAACAGGCGGATCCATAAGACGCTTTCAAGCGCATCGCCTGAAAAGCAGCGTTCCGGGGAGGGACGATGAGATTTTCTTCTGAAGCACTGGTGCTCTGGGCCATGCTTCCACTTCTGGCCGGCGTCCTGCTCCAGCTTCTTGCCGCGCGTGTCCTTTCTTCGCGCGCCAAGGGCGTGTTGGCGCTCGTCACCAGTTTGCCTAGCCTCGTGGCGGTCGTCGCAACCCTTGTGCGCGTCAACCTCGGCGGCCCCATCGACTTCACGGCTCTCCCCTGGGACGGCCCTCTGGCGTTGGTCTTTCACGTCGATGCGTTGAGCCTCATGTTTGCCCTTATGGGTACGGCCCTCGGTGCGGTGGTTCTGCTCTACTCCATCGGCTACATGGCCCACGAGCGCTCCGCCACCCGCTTTTATGCCTTCATGCTTACCTTCATCTGCGGCATGGTGGGCTTGGTCTATAGCGCCAATCTCTTCTTTCTCTATCTCTGCTGGGAATTGATGGGACTCTGCTCCTTCAGCCTCGTCGGCTTCTGGTACGAGAAGAAGGAAGCGGTTGCGGGCGCGCGTAAAGTGCTCCTGATGACCCACCTTGCCGGCTACGGTTTGCTGGCGGCTATCCTGCTCATCTTTGCCCGCACCGGCAGTGCCTTGTGGACCGATCCCGCGGTTGCCCAGGCCTTCACCGGCGGCGTCTTTACCCTCATGCTGGTGGCCCTGTTGGCTAAGTCCGTGCAGTTCCCCCTGCACACCTGGATTCCCGAAGCCATGAACGCGCCCACCCCGGTCAGCGCGCTGCTTCATGCCGCTTGCTACGTCAAGGCCGGTGTTTACCTGGCCGCCCGTATGCACTGCTTCAATCAGTGGCCTGGTTCCTGGGGATCCGTCATGATGTGGCTCGGCACGGTCACCATGGTCGTCGGCGTGGTCTATGCCATGGTGCAGCACGACCTCAAGCGCATGTTGGCCTTCCACACTGTCAGCCAGATCGGCTACATCATCACCGGCCTCGGCCTCGGCACCCCGCTCGGTATCGCGGCGGCCTTGCTCCATTGCCTCAACCACAGCCTCTTCAAGGGCGGCCTCTTCCTCGCTGCCGGTTCAGTGCAGCACGCTACTGGAACCCGCGATATGAACCAACTCGGCGGCCTCGCGCGCCGTATGCCGCAGACCTCCATCGTCTGGTTGATCAGTGTCGGCAGCATGATGGGCGTGCCCTTCATGAGCGGTTTCGCCAGCAAGTGGTTGCTCTACACCGCGGCTCTCCAATCCGGCCAGGTCGTGCCGGCCCTTGCCGCCTGGGTGGTCAGCGTCGGTACCGTCTTCTCCTGCGTCAAGGCCACCAGTTCCGTCTTCCTCGGCCACACCACCGCGCAAACTGAAAACGCGCACGAATCGCCTCCCACCATGGTTTGGGCGCTCGGCCTTTTCGGCCTCGGCAGTCTCATCATGGGCTTCATGCCGCAGTTGGCCGTCAATTACATCATCAATCCCATCCTCCCACTCCTCGGCTTGGCCACCGTACAGGTCTCCTGGTTCGGTCTCACCCCCAATGCCGGTTCCTGGTGGACGATGGGCGGTCTCGTGCTGGCTGTCGTGTCGGCGGGCGTTGGCGCTCTGGTTTATGCCATGGCCGGCATGTCCAGGGGAACTGCCCTGGCTGCCGAAGGCGGTGTCGTGCTGGTGGGCGGCGGTTCCATTGGCGGCGGCGGAGCCAGCATCTTTACCGGTGGCGAATCCATCTCCGGCCCCGGCCGTCTCCCCGCCGGTGAGTTCTCGGTGATCCTCAAAAAGCACTGGGCGCCGTTCTATCGCAATACCGACGTGGATCGCTTCTATCTGAGCGTTTGGAGCGCCTTGCAGTTTCTTTCCTCCGCCCTCGGCAGTGTTCTGGTCTGGGCAGAGAAGTACATGCTTGCTTGGACCGCTGTTCTGTCCGTCGCGGTCGTATGCGGCCTCCGCTGGTTCGTTCCCGCTGTTGCCCAATCGGCTGCCGTGGGCGGCGTCGAACGGATCCCGCTGTTGCT
>JAATFE010000476.1 GCA_015655365.1 Terriglobales bacterium | reverse complement strand
TGCCGTCGAAGCGGACCAGTCCCACCTCGGTTCCGAGCCAGATAAAGCCATTGTGCGTCTGGACCATCGCCTGGACGGTGTTCTGGGGCAGGCCGTTCTCCATCACCCAGGCCTGGCGTCCGTAGTTGGCCAGCGGCGTGGAAGGCTCCAGCGCTGTTGCGCAAACAGAACCAGCCAGCAGCGCGACGAAAAGCCAGCGACTGGCCCTTTTCGCTGCAACTTTCGGGTTGGCATGAATTCTGTTCAAAAGAGAGGGCGCCCAGAAAGCGTAAAGCTGCGCACCTACACAGTAATTGCGGAGGCACATGACTGCACAGGGCAAAGGCCATCGCAGAGCTTCCGTGGTAACCCTCAAGCTGTCCACCCATCGGTGGATGGCAGTCTCGCTCGAATGGGCCAAGACAGGCCGCGAAGCCACCGCTACTCTGTAAATGTCTCCTGTAAAGACTTCCTTTCGAGTTCAACTTCAGGGTGGCAGCCTCCGAGAAGGGTTGCCGCCCGTTTCCTTTTTGGGGGGCCATGCGCAAGCCCCACGAGACCGCCCAACTCGACCTCTATTTACTCTCGATCGTCGTTGCCCGATTCTCTACATACGCGATCGTCCACTTCTTCCCGTGCTGATCGTAGGTCACCGTGCGATCGCCTTCCCTGGTTCTGTCGGCGTGCATCTTCTGCCCAATGGCCATGCGGGTTTCCAGTTCGCTCATGCCCTGCTTCACCTGATGCGCATCGATGACCGCCCATACGTCCTTGGGCCAGTGCGCATAAAGCACGTGCGGATCGTCGTAGAAGAAGAGCAGGTCGCAGAAGTAAGCCTCCTGCTCTCCCTGCATGGTCCCGATGGCAGTGGCAAAAAGATTGGTGTTTCCCGGCAAAGAGAAGACCGCGAAGGCCTGGCGGCTGCCATGGCTGATGCCGTCGTCCTCATTGGCAGGCACGGCGGATTTCACGATCTTCTTCACGTCCAGCCGTTGCGCCGCGGGGATGAGGCCAGCGCGCTTGGCGAACTGTATTTTTCCGTCGGCATACGGATAGTAGGACATGGTGTAGCCGTTCTTCATCCAGACGGTTGTTCCTTCCAACCGCTTTGTGTCCTCAAAGTGCTGCGGAAAGAAGGCGCGCATCACCACCAGATCGTCCTTGCTCAAAATCTGCTCGGCATTGGCGTGGCTGGCGACGCCGGGGTCCTGGCGATGCCGCCACACCGTGAAAAGGTAGATGCCAGCAATGGCCAAGCTGATCAGGGTCGGGATGAGGAACTTCTGCCAGTTTTTCACGCTCTCTCCTAATGGGTTTGCTTGCGGATCGTTGTCGCAGGGCCAACTTGCCAGGCACAACCGATTCAACTATAAGGAACAGCGGCGCAAGTTCCCAACTGGCTTGGCGTCGAGCCTGGACCCACGCCGCAATTCGATTCTCCGCAGACGAGGAAAAAGATGATTACCCGTAGAGATTTGTTTGTCGCCTTGATCGCCGCAGCCGCCACAGCCGGAGTTTTTGCCCTTGCCGACAAGGCGCCGGTAATGGGCTCCGCCGTTTTCGATTGGAACTCCGTCGCCGACAAGCCCAACAGCGTCGGCTCCGTACGCTCGTTCTTTCAGAGGCCCACCGCCACGCTCGATCAGCTCGAACTCCACGTCACCACGTTAAATCCTGGTCAATCTCCTCATGCGCCTCATCGCCATCCGAACGAGGAGTTGATCATTATCCAGAAGGGCACGGTGGAAACCCTCTCCAACGGCGAGTGGAAGCGGGTCGGCCCCGGCTCGGTGATCTTCAATGGTTCCAATCAGTTGCACGGCCTGAGAAACGTGGGCACTGAACCGGCCGTCTATCACGTCATCAATTTCAAGACCGCGGCCACGCCTGCGCCCCTGCCCTAAACGGGAGGAAACAGAATGCCGATAGCACCGCCGACGACATCGGGAGCCGGTGGCGCCGTCGTATATCTGAAGCAAAGACCCATGAGCAACAACATCTTCCAACCGCGGAACGAAGCGATTTCTCGTCTGCAACCGAACAACCAACTCCGTGTGGATAGCTGGGATGAAAAACGAGAATCGGCGCACACCCCGTTTTGAATGCACAGGCGTTGCCAGCGTCCAAATGACGCCTCTGGGTCCACACTGCGCCGCCCGGATTTTGGATTTGAGTGCCGGAGGATGCCGGATTGCCCTCGAAAAACCCCATCGCCTCGCAAAAGGCATGAAGATAGATTTGACCTTCAATGTCAACCATCTTCCCTTTCGGGTTTGGGGATTGGTAAAGGCAATTCGAGCAGACAGGACGATTGGTCTCGAATTTCCACCCATGAGCGACCGCGTCCGCGAGCGGCTCGGGGAACTGATTGGGGAACTGAAAGACCGTGTACCAGCGCGCTCCGCAGGTTCCTAGCTCGCACCCAAACGCAAAGCTTTTTTGCCCACTAATCCACCCCAGTTGTCGCCTCGGCGGGCGCCGCCTGCGGACGCAGGGCCTCGGCCGTCAGTTCGTCGATACGGCTCATGCTGGGGAAAATAACCGCCCATAGGCCGGAAACGACCAGCGCGCCTACTCCGCCCAGGATAGTGGCGCGAACCGCTCCCCACCACTGCGCGGTGAGTCCGCTCTCGAACGCGCCCAGTTCATTGGATGCGCCGATAAAAAGCGAGTTGACGGCGCTGACCCGGCCGCGCATCTCCGGCGGCGTAGCCAGTTGCACCAGCGCGCCGCGCACCACGACGCTGACCGAGTCTGCCGCACCGGAAACGGCGAGAGCCACCAGCGAGATCCACATGCTGCGCGAGAGTCCAAAGACCACCGTCGCCACACCAAACATGCCCACCGCGGCAAACAGGCGCCGCCCGGCGTGGTGGCGAAAGGGAAAGCGCGCCATCAGCAGCGACATGGTCACCGCACCCGCGGCCGGGGCGGCGCGCAGCATTCCCAACCCGACCGGCCCGGCGCGGAGAATCTCCTGCGCAAAGATGGGCATCAGCGCCACAGCCCCGCCCAGCAGCATTACAAACAAGTCCAGCGAAATGGCTCCCAGCAGCATGGGCGAGCGGCTCACGTATTGGAAGCCGGCCAGAATCACCTTCACCGAGGTTGCGCGGTGCTCCATGCGGCCCGGCCGTGTGTCCAAACTGGCCACCAGCACCAGGAACCAGAACAGCGTGAAGACGTTGAAGATGTAGACGATGCCCGCGCCCTCCAGTCCCCAGCCGGGAAACCAGCGCAGCAGCGGCAAGGTGAACAGCAGTCCGCCGATGGCCGGCCCGGTCACGTTGGCGAACTGGAAGATGGCGCCGCCCCAGGTGATGGCGTTGACGAAGTGCTTCTCCGGGACCAGGTGCGGAATCAGCGATGTGCCCGCGGGCCCGGCAAAGGCGCGGCCCGTGCCGACGATGAACAGCACCACGTAAATGGGAAAGACGTTCTGAGACCCGCTGTGGGCCAGCCCCACCAGCGCCAGCGCGCACACCATTTGCAGGCCATAAAAAAGCAGCAGAATCCGCCGCCGGTCAAAGCGGTCCGCAATGTGGCCGGCAACCAACAGGAAAAGCAGACTGGGCAGAAACAGCGCCAGCCCGGTATAGCCCAGGTCGATAGCGCGGTG
>JAATFE010000252.1 GCA_015655365.1 Terriglobales bacterium | reverse complement strand
GGCGACAACCAACAACGGTTGGCCGTCATCGTAAGTGAAGACGCCGGAGAGGCTCCATCCGCCGGCAAACTGCCGGACGAAGAAGTTGTTGGCGCCGATTCCGTCCTTGCCAAAGGGCGACTTGTAGGTGCCGTAGGCAGCCACGATGTTGGGAATGCTGTTGGCGCTGACGGAGCGATCGGCGCGGTTGGCGGCCGATGCTTTTCCATTCAGCGAGGCGCTTGCAGGTATTGCCCAACCGCTGCGCATGGTTCCTGCATTGTCCAGGTTCTTGGAGTAGGTGTAATTGACGTTGAGGGTCAAGCCATGCGACAGCTTGTGCTCGAGTGAGACTTGCGCGGAGTGGTAAGAGGCGTTGGCCGACTGGCTTCCCCACGTGTCGGTGGTGCCACTAAACTGCGGCATCCAGGTGAGCGCCTGTCCGATGGTGGCTTTGCCGGCTCCGGCCGAGGTAGCCGCTGCCGCGCCAAAGCTGGCGTAGGGCAGGGTGATGGCGGGCAATCCAGCGGCTGTGGCCTGGGTATTCGCGGTCGCGATATTCGCAGGGGTAGCCGGCAAGTTCAAGGTTGTTCCCAACTGATAGTAGATGGGATTGATCTGCCCGGCATACTTGCCGCGCATAGTGGTGGCGCCGGCGATGAAGTGACTCTCGCTGCCGGTGTAGTTGACTGTCAATACGACGTTGCTTGTGAGCTCACGCTGGATTCCGAAGTTCCAGAATCCGAATTCGGGAGAGCGTCCCGAGAGATAGGGATCGGCATAACCGGGCGCTGCGGAGGCCGTAACGAATGCACCCGAGCTGTTGACGGTATTGCCCACGTTGAGGGTTTGGCTGATAGCGCCGGGAGCGGTGATTGCCGGAACGGTGTAGCCCGGACCGCCGAAGTTATTGTTGGCTAGGCCCATCGCCGCAAAGCCGGTGCTGTTGTTCAGGTAGAATGCTGGGCCGGCAGAGGCGCCCGCCGCTCCATCATTGTAAGAAGGAGAGCTGGTGAAGCCAAGCTGCGAAGGGCCGTTATAGGTGTTGGCGGCGCCGCCGGTTCCTCCACCGTGGGAATAGACCAGCGAGTACGCGGCGCGGATCGTGGTCTTGGACGTCGGAGCATAGGCAATGCCCACGCGCGGTCCCCAGTTCTTCATGTACGTCTTGAGCGGGGTTGTGCAATTGCAACTCACACCCGAGCCGCCCCAGTTACCGGCAAACTGCAAGGCGCCATTATTGCCGGTGACGGGATTGGCGATGTTCGGGTTGAGGAAGGAAAAGCGGTTGTGAACCTCATGGTAGGGTGGGTTATCGTCCCAGCGCAAGCCGAGGTTGAGGGTTACCTTCGGGGTGAGTTTGTAGTCGTCCTGGAAGTACGGGGAAATCGTGTTGAAGCGCCCGCCCAGGGTTGAGAAAGGTTGAAGGGTAATGCTGGTGGTGCCGACGGCGCCCAGCATGTAGCTGGCATAGGAATAACCGGTGTTGCTTCCGTACGAAGACCCGCTGACCGCGGCCGTTTCGTTGGTGGTCCAGTTCAACTGCAGGAAGGAGGTAGGGCCGTCGTAGGCATCGGCATTCATTTGCAGCCACTGCATCTGCATGCCGAAGGTCATGGCATGCTTGCCCTTGATCCAGAGCAGGTTATCAACGCCCGTATAGGATTCCGACACCGTGGTTGCGGTTACGCCTTGAGTGCCAAGTCCCCACTGAAAGGGGGCATTGCTGCCGGCAAAGTTACTGGTGGGGAACTCGGTCACAGCCTGTCCGTTAGAGGGAACACCGGCAAAGGAGATGCCCATGGAGGCGGCTTCCCACTGCTTGACGCCTTCGGTGATGTTCTTGAGCGGCGGGCCGCCAAAGTTGCTGAATCCGAATTTGAACTGGTTCACAATGTTCGGGGTGATGGTGTAGTTGTCGGAGATATCCGCCCAGTGGCCGGCAACCGTCGAGTACGTGGTCGGCGTATAGGGGGCGGGAATGATCATGTTTTGCGAAGACGTGTAAGGGACGGCCTTGCGATTGCCGCCAGTGATGGTGCCAGAGATGGTCTGCTTGGGCGAAACGGTGTAGTCGAAGCGGCCCGAGTAGAGCCAGTTGTCATAGCCGCCCGGTGTGCCGCCAATGTAGTTGTTCTGGATGCCCGGACTGGATGGGTCAGGCAGGAACGACTGCATGGCCTGAGCGATGGGAGAAATCTGTGCCGACGGAATCACGTTGGTGGGCGTGCCGACAGGATTGCCGTTCGGTCCCATGCCCGTTCCGGCGGTCTGTCCATAGGCGTAGCGGCAGGGACCGGTGGTGCTGTTGGCTGTGCAAGCGGCCTGAGATGTCGGATCGTAGATCGTGTATCCCGGCCCGCCGTTGGCTTTGAGCAATTCGCTGAAGTCGCCCTTACGCATCAGCAAACTCGGAATGCTGGTTGCTGCGTAAGAGGGAGCGGTGCGGATGTGGGCCTTGTCATAGGCGCCAAAGAAGAAGAGCTTGTCGTGGCCGTTGAACAGGTGAGGAATTACGACTGGTCCGCCGACGGTGACGGAAAACTCGTTCTGGTGATCGACCGGCTTGCCCACCGGAACGCTGGTGACGACGCCGTTGACCAGCTTTGGTTGGTTTGCGTATCCGGCGGTGAAACCCCAGGTGTCGAAAACCGTGTTGCGCACAAAATCGACAACCGAGCCGTGGAGTTGGTTGCCGCCGGTCTTCATGGAGTAGTTGACCGAACCGGCGCCCTGATATTCGGCCGACTGACCGCTGGTGAGCGCGCCGATTTCGCCGATGCCTTCAGAGGGGACGGCATTGAGGATGGGGCGGTTGTCGCCGATCTGGCTGATCGTCGTCATGGGAATACCGTCCAGGTAGACTTCCTGGACGCGATTGGCAGTACCGGAAAAGAGTGAGGAGCGGGTGCCGCCTTGGGCGCCGGGAAGAAGGTTGGAGAACGAGGTTACGTCGCGTTGCTGACCGGAGAGCAGGATCGGGAGTTCCATGAACTCCTGGCTCTGGATGGTCGCTCCAAGAACTGCATTGGCGGTGTCCAGCGCGGGAGGCGCTTCGCTGACTGTAACGGTCTCTTGCTGATCGCCGACCTTCAGGACGGGGTTCAGGCCGAAGACCATGTTTTCATGCAGTTCGATGCCTTCCTGAATTGTGACATCGAAGCCAGGCGCCGACACTTTAACCTTGTAGGTGCCAACAATCAGAGGACTGATCTGGTAGACGCCCGCCGATGAAGACACACGCTTGGTCTCGACACCTGTAGCGATATTGATGGCCGAAACGGCTGCATTTGGAATCACAGCGCCGGTCGTATCGGTGACGACGCCATTGATGGCGGCATCGCCGCCGTTTTGTGCCGCGGCCGGCAAGGCCGCCCAACCCAGGCAAAGTGCGAGCCCGAGCAGAATATTGGAAACGTTTGCCCAACACACGCAACGCTTGCGGACATCCGTTGTTTCAGCAGAACTTCTTATGTTCATAAATTAGCTTGGGAGCCTCCGTGAGTACATCTCTGTCTTGGATCGAATGATTCGGACATTCTGATGTGAAATTTTTTAGAAGCTGGTTCAGTCCAAGGTCTGACCACAACAAAACTTAAGTTGCGAAGAGAACGAATGTCAATAGAAAAATTATTTTTATTTTTCACGATCATCGCCGGGCTCCTCTCTCGCGCAGTCGAGATTTCGGGAGGAGCAAAGCGATCGAAAGGGTCTGAATTTCGAGACAGGTTTGGCGCTGTACTGGAACAGTGTAAGTGACTAAAAATACAATATATTCGCAGTTGATTCCCGTCGATGCTCGGGAAAGACGCTTCCAGATCTTACGTTGACATAGCCGCGCTCATGTCTTTTGGGGAGTATCTGCAAGGCGCCAGCGGAACGCCGCGTCCCGTGGCAGCCGGACGGCTCCAAACAAAAAAATGGAGCCGGAGGCGCCGACTTCGCGGCCTCCGGCTCCGGGGTTGGTGTGTCGTTAAACGACTAGAAGTTGAACCTTCCGGAGAACTGGAAGTCGCGGTTGCCAGGGGCAGTTGTTACCTCGCCGAAGGCGCTCGACGCCGGTTGTGTGGTCGGCGTTGCCGGATCGGGCGCTGTCCAGGTGGTGTTGATTCCACCAAACGTTACCTTGTTGGTCACGTTGTTGCAATCCGCCTGGAAGATGAACTTCACACGATCGCTGCGCGTGATGTTGAAGCTGCGCCGTACGCTCGCATTAATGTTGTAGTGGCTCGGAGACCACAGGTTCAAACCGCTGCGTGGTGCATCGCCGATCTTGGTCGTTGCTACAGCCTTGCTGGTCGCATTGGGCGGCAGCGGAAATGCATTAGGCAGGGTAAAGGCAGACCAATTGAGGTAGTGGACAGCGGCGGTATTCTTGCCGGTGATGCCCTTGCCCCAGCTTCCGCCCTGGCGGATTTTGTTTTTCATTCCCGGAACCAGATCAGGCATGCAGGTGCCCGAGGAGGGCGTCGTGCAGCCTGAACCGGTGATCAAGAGCGGAGTGCCGGAGTTGTAGCTAAAGATTCCAGAAAAGGCCCATCCACCGATGAGGTTCCGTACCCAGAAATTGTCGCCGCCGATGTGTCCTTTTCCGAACGGCAGTTTGTCCATACCGTACAAGTTGAGGATCTGCGGTGTATCGGTGGTCGTCAGGTCGCGGTCTGCGCGGTTGTTGCCGCGTATGGCCTGGCCATTGGACGAGACGGAAGCCGGAACCGCAAAAGCGCTCCTGATTGTGCCGTCATCGCCGATGTTCTTCGAGTAGGTGTAGTTGAGCGTGTAGCTCAAGCCCTTCCACTCACGCTGTGCGAGCGAAATCTGGAGTGAGTTGTAAGAGATGTTCGCGATGTTGTCCCACTCCACG
>JAATFE010000492.1 GCA_015655365.1 Terriglobales bacterium | reverse complement strand
TGGCGAGCCTCTCGAAGAAAACACCCGCTTCTCTGCCAGCGACTTCTCCGAGATCTTCCTGGAGAACTGGCACACCTTCTTCAAATGGACCAATGTGGATGCCTTCTATCTGGGCATCTGGAGCGGGTTGCAGGTTGTCTCGCGCGCCCTGGGCGTCATGGTTTCGTGGATGGAAGAGCGCGCCCTGGTTCTGGTCGTCGCGTTGGCGGCGGTCGTCCTGGTGGGCATTCGCTGGTTTGCTCCGGCATTCGTTAGGACTGAGTCTGTTACTTCGCCGCACATGCCGCAATTGTTGATCGCAGCTTGCGCCATTGCCGCGGTTGCCTTGATTCTTGCGGCTCTCTCGCAAAAAGCGAGCCGCCGTCTGCTTCCGCTGATGATCCTGGCCGGCGCGGCTACGGTTGCAGGTCTGGCGATTGCCGATCCATGGCTTCGCCTGGGGCTTCTGGAACTCGGCGCGCTGCTGACGATTCCGCTGGTTTGGCAAAGCGCACAGACGCGCTCGGCCAAGGTGACGTATGCCACGGTCGTCGTCATCTCCGCTCTGTCTCTGGTCTTAAGCAACCTGCTGATGGATCGCGGACAGGCCGATTGGGCGCGGGCTCTGCTCGTGACCAGCGTTTGCGTCAAGCTGGCCGCGGTTCCCATGTTCTTCTGGCTGCTCAGGCTGGCCGACGAGTTGCCGGCCCTGGTTCTCGGCATCATCATCGCGGTCGTCGACATGGCCGCGTTTGGCGAACTGTATCTTGCGGCGCAGGCTTCTCCGGGGATGCTCACGCCGCAGAGATTTTTGCTCGGCGCGGCGGCTGCGACTTCATTCCTGGCCGCCCTGCTGATGCTCACGCAGCACAGCCTCAAGCGGTTGCTGGTTCTATCCACGGTTGAGGATGTGGGCTTCCTGCTGCTGGGCGTCGTCTCCTTAAATCAGCTTGGATTCTCGGGCGCGCTGGTTGCGGCTTCGACCCATGCCCTGGCCAAGGCTCTACTCTTTGCCTGCCTCAGCGGTCCCGAGGCTGCGGGCGTTCTGGACGGCCAACCCACCGGCCTCATCGGCCGCTACCCGATGAGCGCCTTCGGCTTCCTCTTCGGCATGTTGGCCATGCTGGGATTGCCGCCAACCTTCGGCTTCATCGGCCGTTGGAAGCTCTACGAAACGACATTGCAGATCGACCCGCGCCTGCTGGCGGTCTTCATTCTCTCGTCTATTCTCGCGCTGATCGCGTATGTGTTGGCTTTGACCCGCATCTGGTGGGGACCGGCTCACGACCCGACTCCACCGCCTGCCGACTCGCAGCAACCGAAAGAACCGCTGCTGATGCAGGTCACGATCGTTGCGCTGGTGGCATTGCTGCTGGTGGCCGGGATTTGGCCGGACGCGCTGCAAATGCTGCCTTGGGGGAGACCATGAAGCTCTGGGACAAGTTGATGTGCTACAGCCGGCGCCGCAGCCCATGGCTCTTTCATATGAATGCGGGCAGTTGCAACGGTTGCGATATTGAAATTATCGCCAGCCTCACGCCGCGCTACGACGCCGAGCAGTTGGGCGTGCGTTTGGAAGGCAGCCCGCGGCACGCCGACATTCTATGCGTCACCGGGCCCGTCACGCATAACTGCGTCAAGGCGATCAAGACGGTTTATAGCCAGGTTGGCGGACCCAAGGCCGTGGTGGCCATCGGCTCCTGCCCGGCATCGACCAATGTCTTTATCGACAGCCGGACCGTGGATGGACCGCTCGATCGGCATATCCCTGTAGATGTCTATGTGCCCGGCTGCCCGCCTCGTCCCGACGCTATTCTTCAAGGCATTGCCAAGGCGGCAGACATTCTGGCCAAAAGAGGCAACAACAATCCGCCGATGCCCGAGCCCGTAACCGAAGCAACAACCGAATCCACGACCGCAGAGGTGCAGCCATGAACTTTACCACTGCTTTGGCGCGCCTGCTTGTCTTTCCCGGACTGCTGTTCGCCCTGCCCGCCGCATGGTTCTTCCTTTGGGTGGAACGCAAGGCCGTTGCCCTGATGCAGGGCCGCGTCGGGCCGCCTTTCATGCAGCCATTTTTCGACTTCATCAAGCTGCTGGGAAAAACTACGCCTCCGCGCAAAGGAGTAGCCGACCTGCTGATGCGGGCCTGGCCGCTGCTTGCCGCTGCCTCGGCGGCGGGCGCTGTGGGCCTGCTGCCGGTGTTGCCCATGTCGGGCGGTTTTGAAGGCGACTTGATCCTGTTGCTGGCTCTGTTGGAAGTGCCATCGATGTGCATCATCGCCGCCGGCTTCTCTTCGCGCTCGCTGTTCGGCGCCATCGGCTCGGCCCGCGAAGCGGTCTTGAGCGTCTCTTATAACATCGTCTTCCTGATGGCCATTGTTTCCATCGCCGCCTCGCAGCATACGTTCCGGCTGGAAGCATTGGCGCAACTGCCGGCCTCGCCGTTGCGCTGGCTGGGCATTCTTGCTTTGCTGGTGTGCCTGCCCGCCAAGCTGCATCTCAACCCCTTCTCGCTGCCCAACGCGGAGCAGGAGATCTACTCCGGACCCATGACCGAGTACGCGGGGCCCGAGTTGGCGCTGTGGGAACTTTCGCATGGGCTGGAGTGGGTTGCGGCCACAGGATTGGTGGCCACATTGGTCGCTCCGCACTTGACCCTCTGGTGGCTTGCCGCAGTCGTCTTCGTCGCGATCTGTTTTGCGATCGTGCTGCTGCTGAGTGTGGTTGCAACCGCCACGGCGCGGTTGGCAATCGATTCAACGGTGCGCTTTTACTGGCAATGTACCCTGATCTTCGTGGTCCTGGCCATTTCATCCGCGCTCTTCACGAGGCTTAGATCATGAATATTCTAACCATGATGTGGAAGAACCTGGTGGGCGGCTCGCGGACGCTGCTGTTTCCCGCGCGCCCCAAGGTCACCGAGCGCTTTCGGGGCGTGGTAAAGTTCGACCCCGCGCTCTGCATCGGCTGCGCCATCTGCAAGTCTCGCTGTACCTCGCACGCCATCGACTTCAAGACGGGCAAAGGCGTATTTACGTGGAGCTACGATGGAGGCCAATGCACCTTCTGCGGGCGTTGCGTGGAAGGCTGCAAGACGCACGCACTGCACCAGGAATCGGCCTGCCCGCCCGTCTATACGACCAAAGGCGAATTGAAGGAATCCTACACAGTGACCCGCAAGCCGCCAGCGCCCAAAGCGCCGCCGGCAGCGGCTCCGCCCGCGACGGCCGGGGCCGCACCGGACTCCGCGGCTGGAGGCACACAATGAATATGCTCGAAAATATTTCAGAAAATCTGGGGACCACGAATCCCTGGGTCGAGAAGGGCGGCGCGCAATGGCTCGTGCCCGGCTCCGTGAGTGTGCGTGAAATCGCCAAGGCGATGAACTCCATCGAGGCCCGCTTCATTACCATCACCGCCTATCAACTGCCCGGCGACGAAGGCCTTCGCCTGGAGTATCACTGGGACAACGACGGCCAGTTGCTGGGCTTCACTTTTCTGCCCGTCAACAACGCCATCGAAAGCATCTACGACCTTTGCGAGGCTGCGGACTGGATTGAGCGCGAGGTCCACGAAGGATTCAACCTGGACTTTACCGGCCGCCCCTACGAACCTCTTCTTTTGCGCAAGGGAGACAAGATGGGAATCAACATGCGCGAGGAGGGCAAATGAGCTACAGAATCCCCATGGGGCCCTATCATCCTGGCTTGGAAGAACCCTACAAGCTGGACCTGATCTGCGAAGGCGAAACGGTTAAAGACGCCCAGTTGCATGTGGGTTTCAACCTGCGCGGCATCGAGCATCTGGCCGAGACCCGCAATCACATTCAGGTGATCGCGCTCATGGAGCGGGTATGCGGCATTTGCTCCAACATCCACACGCTCACCCTTTGCCAGGCGATGGAAAAGCTGACCGGCCAGACGCCACCACCGCGCGCGCTGTATATTCGCGTGGCGATGGCAGAGTTGGAGCGCCTGCACTCGCACGTTTTGTGGGCGGGCATTGCGGCCAAGTTGATGGGCTTCAAGACCATGTTCATGACCTGCTTCGAGTTGCGCGAGAAGGTGATGGATGTGCTTCAGGCTATCTCCGGCAACCGCGTCAACTATTCCATGAACCGCATCGGGGGCGTCAATCGCGACATCGAAGATCCGCTGGCGCTGCTGGGGCTGATCGACGCGCTGGAAAAGGAGATGGGCCGCACCATCGTTCCCATCTTTACCACCAGCACCACGGCGCGCAAGCGCTGCGCGGGCGTCGGCGTGCTGACTCACGAGAAAGCCGTTTCCTGCGGCGTTGTCGGACCGACCGCAAGAGCATCGGGCCTGCCCCAGGACCTGCGCCGCGCCGCGCCTTACGCGGCATACGAGGAGATGGAGTTCAATGTGCCGGTGCAGGAGGATGGCGACGTGCGCGCACGCGTGCTGGTGCGTGCGCTCGAGATTCTTGAAAGCTGCCGTATCCTTCGCCAGGCGCTCACCAAGATGCCTTCCGGCGAAATCAACACGGGCGACGCCAAGATTGCCTTCACCACAGGAACGGCCACCAGCCGCGTGGAAGCGCCGCGCGGCGAGGTGATGTATAGCGTCTCGTGGAAAGAGGGTTCCAGAAACCCCAGC
>JAATFE010000373.1 GCA_015655365.1 Terriglobales bacterium | reverse complement strand
TCTTGTGCCGCAGGCCGGATTTCCGCTTCATCTGGTCGAAGTGGGGCAGCTCAAGAACGTTTCGCTGCTCACCCGCCTGCATACCCTTTTCGATCTGCCCCGCAGCATCTTTGCCTGCAAGCGCCTCATCCGCGAATTCAAGCCCGGCGTTGTTTTTGGCGTGGGGGGCTATGCTTCCGGCCCCGCCATGGCCGCGGCCTTGCTGATGAAAGTGCCCGCCATGGCCTTCGAGCCCAACGCCATGCCGGGCCTTGCCAACCGCCTGGTGGGCAAAAAAGTTCAGGCCGCGGCGGTCAACTTCACCTCCGCGGCCGCCTGGTTCCGCAACGCCGAGGTCACCGGAATCCCCGTCCGTCCCGAGTTCTTTTCGATTGCGCCGCCCACCGGTACCGCACCGCATTTGCTGGTTTTTGGCGGCTCCCAGGGCGCACGCATCTTCAATACTCATCTGCCGCAGATTATTGCCGCGCTGCTCGATGCGGTCCCCGGCCTCACCGTTCTCCATCAGTGCGGCGCGCGCCATGCCGAGGTCACCCGGGCCGCCTATGCCGCCAGCGGAGCCAACCCCCTGCGCTGGCAGGTTGAGCCCTTTCTGGACGACATGCCGGCCCGCTTTGCCCAGGCCAACCTGGTGCTGGCCCGCAGCGGAGCTTCCACCGTGGCAGAGCTGGCCGCCGCCGCCAAGCCGGCCCTGCTGGTTCCCTTTGCCGCCGCCGCCGACGAACATCAGAAGCGCAATGCCGAGGAGATGGTCGCCGCTGGGGCTGCCGTCATGCTCCAGGAGCCGGATTTAGATGTTCGAGGGAAGCTGGCCGGCGAACTCGTCAGCCTGCTCACTTCGCCGGAGCGCCTGAGCGCTATGGCCGCTGCTGCCTGCACCCAGGCTCACCCCGCCGCCGCCGAGCGCATCGCCAATCGCCTTCAGGCACTGAGCATTCCTCCTGATGGTGTAGAGGGAGAGACATCCCTCCGGGCCTAAAAGCCACGTTGAGTCTGTGGAACTTATGCGGGAGTTGAAACCCCCGCCTCCCTCCGTTTCGAGTTTTTCCGCACCTGCAAAGCCGTACCCTTTCAAAGCCACTCTACACCTGCTAGAAAAACGCACTAGCCGCCGAGAGAGTTTCATAGCATGGCGGGAAAGTGAAGACCCCTTATCCGTTTTTCAATCGACACAAAAAAGCCCGCCTGCCGAAGCAGACGGGCTTTTCTTTGGGGAGAGCCGCAAATTTTACCGGTGTCCGCCGCCACCGCCACCGCCCATATGGCCACCACCACCGAAGCCGCCGCCAGCACGACCGCCGCCGAAGCCGCCGCCTCCTACGTGTCCACCGCCACCGTAGCCGCCACGAGGAGCGCTACCGCCGCCGGCATAGCCCCGTGCTCCACCGGCATAGCCGCCACGACCCCCTGCAAATCCAGCTCTGCCGGCATAAGCACCGCGTCCGCCGTATCCGTATCCTCCGCGAATTCCGTATCCTCCGCGATAGCCGTAGCCGCCCCGGCCATACCAGCCGTGGTGATACCAGGGCCCGACGCCAATAAAGGCGCCGCCGTAAAACCACTGTGGGCCGTAATAGCCGTAAGGAGCGCAGGCGTAGGGATAATAGGAGTAGTAGCCCCAGTCACACACCGGGGGAGCGTAGACCACGGGAGCAGGAACCATCTCGGGTCCGACGCCGACTTCAGGCGCGTACGCAGCATCGGGGCCGGCTTGGGCTTCTACCGCTACTTGAGCTTTTGCCATTGCCGCGAACGGCAGGGCCACAACCATTGCCAATAGAACTAAGCGCAAACTCCGCATAAATCCTCCTAGTGCTGCCCCGGTCTATTGATCCGGACCTGGGACCCGGAGTTGCTCTCCGTTCTCAGCACCTTCCGGCTTTGGGGCTTTTCGCCCTTTGACCGGCTTCTGTTCATTCAGACAGCATTCCCGCCGTTTAGTTGCGGTCTTCTCGCAAAAGATTCGTCCGTTACCGCTTGCGGCCCAAGCCATCCGGCTGCATGGTTTCTGCAAACACTTGAAGCGAAAGCGCTATAGCACGTATTTCCCGTTTGGGCGCTCTGCCGCAGACTGGCCGGATGGCACTTTCGATAGTTTGCTGTGCAGGCTGGAGGAAAGTTTTCTTTGCGTTCGCAGAGGCTGCGGTAAAATCCTGGTCTATGCCGCGCCTCGCCCTTGCCGCCCTTACCTTTGCGTTGCTCTCATCGCTTGCCCCTGCACAGCCAAAGGAGATCCCCATGAGCCACCACGCACACGGAACCTTTACGGTCAACGTTCAGCCGCTCACGCCCGCGCCGGCCGAAGGACTGGGCCGCTTCTCCATCGACAAGCAGATCCATGGCGATCTGGAAGCCACGACCAAGGGGGAGATGTTCTCAGCTGGCGATCCCCAACAGGGAGCCGCGGGCTACGTGGCCATTGAGGTCGTGACCGGGACGTTGGCGGGAAGGCGGGGCACGTTCGCCTTGCAGCATTCCGCCACCATGGACCAGAACGGCCTGAAGATGACGGTGACCATCGTCCCGGGCTCCGGGACGGGAGAGCTGAAGGGTATCGCAGGCACCTTCACGATCCACATCGAAAACGGCCAGCACTCGTATGACCTGGAGTACACGCTGCCCGCATAAGGCCGCTATTTGCCGCGCCTGAGCCAGTTTGCAATGGGAGAATCGCCGCGGCAGGGAGTGTGTCCCGGCGCGTGCAAATGTTACAGTTGAGTTTCTTATGTTCGCCACCTCTCAGCACGCGCACTTCATCGGTATCGGCGGCATCGGCATGAGCGGTATTGCCGAAATTCTCCTCAACCTTGGCATGAAGGTCTCGGGTTCCGACCTGCGCCGCAGCCCGGTGACCGACCGGTTGGCCCAACTGGGCGCCACCATCTATCAAGGGCACGAGGCCGGCCACGTGGCCGGAGCCACGGTGGTCGTCACCAGCTCCGCCGTAGGCGCCGCCAACCCCGAAGTGCTGGAAGCGCATGCACGCAAGATTCCCGTCATTCAGCGCGCGGAGATGCTGGCCGAGCTGATGCGCCTCAAATACGGCATTGCCATTGCCGGCATGCACGGCAAAACCACGACTACCTCCATGGTGGCCTCGGTGCTCGCCGCCGGCGGCCTGGACCCCACCGTTGTGGTGGGTGGCCGCGTCGATGCTCTCGGCTCCAATGCCCGGCTCGGTTCCACCCAGTACCTGGTGGCCGAGGCCGACGAAAGCGACCGCTCGTTCCTCAAGCTCTCGCCCATCCTCGCCGTAGTCACCAATCTCGACCGCGAGCACATGGACTGCTATCACGACATGGCCGACGTGGAGCGCGCCTTTTTAGCTTTTATGGACAAGGTGCCCTTCTATGGCGCAGTCACAGCCTGCCTGGACAACCCGCTTCTGGCGGCGATTCTACCCCGCGTTCATCGCCGCGTCTTTACGTATGGAGTGGCGCAGACCGCCAATTACCGGCTCGAATTTCTTGAAGCCGGCCACGGGCCTTTCTCGCGCTTCCAGGTCGTTACCGCAGCCGGCCCGCTGGGTCCCTTCGAACTGCACGTGCCCGGTCACCACAATGTTCTCGACGCCACCGCCGCCGTGGCCGTCGCCCACCAGCTTGAGGTCGCTCCAGACAAGATCGCCGAGGGGCTCAACAGCTTCCGCGGCGTCGATCGGCGCTTCCAGTTGCGCGGAGAAGCGCGCGGGGTCACCGTGGTGGACGACTATGGCCACCATCCTACGGAGATTCGCGCCACCCTGGCAGCCGCCCGCGAGTGCGGCCACGCTAGGATTCACGTGGTCTTCCAGCCCCACCGCTACTCGCGCACCAAGGACCTCCTGGACAAGTTCCGCGGCGCCTTCATTGACGCGGACACAGTCATCGTTCTGCCCATCTACGCCGCCAGCGAAGAACCCATCGCCGGCGTGACGGCGGAACTGCTGGCCAGCCACATCGAAGGGCCGCAGGTGCAATACGCGCCGGATTTCCCCGCCGCGGTTGCTGCGGTGGTTGCCCAGGCTCATAAAGGCGACCTGATCTTGACCCTCGGCGCAGGCAACGTGAGCCAGTTGGCCCCGCTGATTTTGGCGGCGCTGGAGGCGTGACAGAGTCTCGTTTTTATTGACATAGATACAATACTGTAGATACGATAATGCATGTACGGAGGGTCGGCTTGCGCTGGACGTGGGACCCCGAGAAGGCGAAGAGGAACCTTGAGAAGCACAAGGTCAGCTTCGAACTCGCAGAACGCGCCCTTGGCGATCCCCTGAGCATTACCGTTCGCGACCCTTACCCCGACGAGGAACGGTGGAGGACCTTGGGCTCGCCCACCTTGGATGGAGTCGTGGTTCTCTATGTCGTTCACACCTGGCCCGACAATGAAGATGGATTGGGCAGAATTATCAGCGCAAGAAAAGCGGAGATCCATGAGAGACGAGACTATGAAGAGAGGTAATCCAGAGCCGCTGTCACCGGAATTGCAGGCCGAGTTGGATGCTTTGGCGGCGATGCCGGACAGCGAGATCGACACCACCGACATGCCTCCCATCACCGATTGGAGCAAGGGGGTTCGCGGGGCATTCTACCGCCCAATCAAACGCCCTCTTTCGTTGCGCGTGGACGCCGACGTTGTCGACTGGTTTCAACGCCAGGGGCAGGGCTATCAAACCCGGATGAATTCCGCTCTTCGCGAGTATGTCGAGCGGCATCGCAAACGGGCTTGAGGAGTAGGAATTGCGGTCTGGAAGAGGATAACGTCGCGATGGAAGAATCCGAACAACTGAGAATCTAGAAATGAATAGATTTGACCTCTCCGATGCTTGTGCAGAGTCGACAGGTCCCTGCTTCAAAGCAGTTCAATTGTATCGGCGTCCTTGAAACTCTAGATCATCTGCAAGCAGCATATAAGGTTCAGCGTGACATGGAGGGCCTCAAATCGAAGGGCCTCTGCATTCAGCATTTCATCTGCCCCCGATCTCTGTATCCCCCGTAACACCGCGGGTTCCCTTTGTTCCCCCGCCCGCACAAACCGCTTGCTCTCACGCTATAGTGAGATCTGGCGATTCTCACGACCTTGCTCAGGCGTGACGACTCAAAGCAGCAACCCAACCCGTCCCGCGGTATGGGAGGATGAAGCGCCCCAGGAACCTCGTTTTCGGCGCGTGCAGCAGGGTGTGCCCCCATCGGGGCGTGTTTTGCCCGGCATGCCGCTGGAGATGAACGACCCGGATGGCGACGTTCCCCCGTACCCCAAAGGGCCACGCTTTGGCGAGCCGCACCTCCCTTGGTGGCGGCCGTCGAGCACGGTGGGGCGCATGTTTTTGGGCTTGTGCGCTCTGATCCTACTGGCGGGCCTGGCCGTTGGCGCTTATTCCCTCAAGACTTACGTGAATCGCGATCCCCGCTTCCGCATTGCCGGGGCCAGCAATATCCAGGCCACCGGCCTCACCGAAGTCAGCCGCGCGGAAATGCTGCCGGTCTTCGGCGAAGACATCGGCCGCAACATCTTCTTTGTCCCCCTGGCCGAGCGCCGCAGGCAGCTTGAGGAGATTCCCTGGGTGGAGCGGGCCACGGTCATGCGGCTGCTTCCCGACCAGATCAGCGTTTCGGTGGTGGAGCGGCAGCCGGTCGCCTTTGTGCGCCAGGGCCAGCAGATCGGCCTGGTCGACGCCAGCGGCGTCCTGCTTACCATGCCGGCGGCCATGATGGCCCAGCGCCACTACTCGTTCCCCGTGGTCACCGGTCTCGACGCCCGCGACTCGCTGCCCGCCCGCAAGGCGCGCATGGACGTTTACCAGCGCCTGCTCGCCGAGTTGGACGCCAACAACCAGCGCCTTTCCGAGCAGATTTCGGAGATCGACCTGACCGATCCCGAGGATGCCCGGGTACTGATGCCGGAGCAAGGCACAGACATCCTGGCCCACTTCGGCGAAGATCGCTTTCTGGAGCGCTACCATCGCTACAAGGCCCACATTGCCGAGTGGCGGCAGCAGTATCCCAGGCTTTCGGCCGTGGATCTGCGCTACGACTCGCAAGTCGTTTTGGAGATGGCACCCGGCTCGACCACCGCAACCGCCGCGACGCCCGATCAAGCTGCAAACTCCGGCCAGGCACCAGCCAATCCCGACGACGTGAAGCCAGCGACCCCGGCAGCCAAGGCTCCGGCGAAGTCTGTCGCCAAGGCAGCGCCAGCCAGGCCGGCTTCGACGAAAGCTCCGACGGCCAAGGCGCCAACCGCCGTCAAGGCTCCGCAGAACGCTGCGAAGGCGGCTGTCGCGGCAAGGCAGACGAAGCCGGTCGCAACGCCGCCGGCCCAGGCAGCAGCCCAGGCCAAAATCGTCGCGGCAAGACTGAAGGCTGCCAAAGATCTGCAAAAGCGCGTTGACGCCAAGAACGCGGCGCTGAACACGAGCAAGAAGAAATCCGCACCGATAGCCCATCCGGCTGCGGTGGTGAGCGAGGGCCAATGAGCACGGTAAACCAGAAGCAAGACAATCTGATCGTCGTGCTCGACATGGGCAGCGCCTGGACCCGCGTGCTGGCGGCCGATCTCAACGAGGGTGCCATGCGCTATCGCGGCCACGGTATCGTGGAGTCGGCGGGCATGCGCAAGGGACTCATTGCCGATCTGGCCCCGGCGGCCAAGGCGGTCAAAGCGGCCAACGCGCAGGCCGAGCGGGTGGCGCGTATCAACATCGATGAGTGCGTGGTCGGCGTCGGCGGTCCCCATATCCGTGGCCTCAACACTAATGGCGGCATCGAGCTGGGCAACCGCATGAGGGAGATCACCCGCGACGACGTTCGCAGCGCCGTGGAGCGGGCCCGCGCCGTCGAGCGGCCTCCCGATCGCGAAATCATTCACCTGCTGCCCCGCCAGTTCATCCTCGACGATCAGCCCGGCATCTTCGACCCCGTAGGCATGGTGGGTGCGCGCCTCGAGGTCGATCTGCACATTGCCACCTGCTCCGGCAGCGCCCTGCAAAGCACCGTCACCTGCGCCAACCGGGCCGGGCTCGAAGTCACCGAAGCGGTTTTGGAATCGATCGCCGCCGCCGAAGCCACTCTCTCTGCCGACGAGCGCGAACTGGGCGTTTGCCTGCTGAATATCGGCGCTCACTCCAGCGACCTGGTGGTCTTTTTCGAGGGCGCAGTGGCCCACACCGCCTCGGTTCCCATCGGGGGCGCGCACTTTACCAACGACCTGGCCGTCTGCCTGCAACTGCCGCTGGCCCAGGCCGAAGAATTAAAGCGACAATACGGACACTGCGTGGTCACCGCCGTGCCCCAGCAGGCGGAAATCGAAATCGCCAATCCCCAGCCGCAAGTCCTGCGGTTGCGCAGCATTGCGGAGATTCTGGAGCCACGGGCCCGCGAATTGCTCTACTTCGTCAAGGAAAGCCTCCGCCAAGGCGGGGTGGTCGAGGCGCTCGGCGCAGGATGCGTTCTCACCGGCGGCGGAGCCCTATTGCCCGGTATGCTGGATGTAACGGAAAGC
Source organism: Terriglobales bacterium (assembly GCA_015655365.1). Classification (GTDB taxonomy): domain Bacteria; phylum Acidobacteriota; class Terriglobia; order Terriglobales; family Acidobacteriaceae; genus Telmatobacter. The sequence continues at coordinate 6,562 of JAATFE010000373.1, read as the reverse complement.
CAGTTGCGGGTCCCGGCACGCATCGGAATGCCGGTCCGCCTTTCCCACATGCCCGGCGAACTGGTCGATCCCGGCTTTGCCACCGCCATTGGCATGCTTTTGTATGCACACCGCACCCGCGTTACCCGTGCGGCAGAAAACAATACGTTGCGCGCCAAGTTGCGCGCCATTTTTGCAGCGAGTTTTTAACCGTTAGAAAGCTATAACAGGAGGCCGGAGCCGTTATGGATCACGCGATGGAACAGGCTATGGAACAAGCGATGGCAGAGGCCATGGAGCAGACCAAGGCGCAGCACGGTCTGGCCAAGGCGCCGGAAGCCAAGCAGCCGGAAAGCGAAGCCGGCGTGATGCGCATTCAATATCACGACGAACCCGTGCACGGAGCCCGCATCAAGGTCATCGGCGTGGGCGGCGGCGGCGGCAATGCCGTCAACCGCATGATCCAGGCGCAGATGGAAGGCGTGGAGTTCATCGCCGCCAATACCGACGTGCAGGCGCTCAAGGCCTCCAATGCCCCGGTCAAGCTGCAACTCGGCGTGCGCCTCACCTCCGGGCTGGGCGCGGGCGCCAACCCCGACGTGGGCCGCCGCGCCGCGCTGGAAGATTCGGAAAAGATCATTGAGGCCCTGGAAGGCGCGGACATGGTCTTTGTCACCGCCGGGCTGGGCGGCGGCACGGGCACCGGAGCCGCTCCCGTGATCGCCTCGCTGGCCAGCGAGATGGGCATTTTGACTGTCGCCGTCATCACCGTACCTTTCGGTTTCGAGGGCAAGCGCCGCTTGATGCAGGCCGAGCGCGGCCTCAAGGAACTGTTGGAGAGTGTTGACACCATGATCGTCATCCCCAACGAAAAGCTGCTCGCCGTGGCCAAGGACGCGGGATTCTTCGAGAGTTTCCGCATCGCCGACGACGTGCTCCGCCAGGGTGTGCAGGGCATCAGCGACATTATCACCATCCCCGGCATCATCAACCGCGACTTTGCCGACGTAAAAACCACCATGGCCGGCATGGGCCACGCGGTGATGGGCACGGCGGTTCGCTCCGGCAGCAATCGCGCCATTGAAGCGGCCCAGGCCGCCATGGCTTCGCCGCTGCTCGAGGCCGGCGCCATCGACGGCGCGCGCGGCATCCTCATCAACATCACCGGCTCCAGTTCGCTCAAGCTCTCCGAGGTCAACGAGGCTTCCTCGCTCATCCAGTCCGCCGCCCACGAGGACGCCAACATCATCTTCGGCGCGGTGCAGGACGAGAGCATGGGTGACGATGTCAAAATTACCGTTATCGCCACGGGCTTCCGCGACCAGATGCCTGAGCGCCGCGCCCGCATGTTGAGTGTGGAAGAAGCACCCATCGTCTCGGTGCCCGTGGTGGCTGGCGAGGACTGGTCCCAGGATCCCGCTCCCGAACCTGCCCGCTTCCTGAGCCAGGACGAAGAGCAGGAAGAGGAGACAGCCGAAGCCGAGAAAGAAGCATTCTTCGCGGATACGGAGAGCGCAGAAACCGCCGTAGGACCGGAACAGGTTGCCATGCCGGCCCGACCGCAATTCGACGAAATGGCCGAAGGATTTGCCGCAGAGCCAGGCAATGCAGAGCGCGTTGCTCCGGCACTGGAGCCTGCGCCTCAACCGGCAGCTACGGTCTTTTCCGAGCCTGCGGAACCGGCGCAGCAGGATCTGGATGTTCCCGCTTTCATGCGCCGCATCCGGTTTTAGGCTTTTGGCGCACCCTGGACTTCTGTTTGCGGCCGGGGTAGGTGTGGAAGCTAAGTCTTTGCTTTTGATACCGGGAGGGAAAACAGGATTTCTGTTTGTCCCAGCCCAACGAAGGGGCCCAAGGTTTTCGTTTCCAATCTTGAGAAAGGCCTGTATAGTGCGAAATAGCTCACAAATACAGGACCGCCCCGGAAACGGAAGTCGAAGGTATTATCTTTCGGGGTATTGTATAGTTGAATAATGCCCTTCTTCTAAGAAAACGGGGCATTATGTGGGGCTTGACTTGCAGCCGTACAAAGGTGGCAGGCCAAAGGATGGGATTCGTCCGATCCGCGACGGGAAAATTGACCAGATTGCGGACTGGCCGATAAGTAGAGCAGCAAGTGCGCCACCCGCGGGCCGACGCATGGCACGCAATTTATTGTTGAGAGGAAGTTGCCTGGATGAAGTTGTCATGCGTTTGGACAGTAGGGTTGGTATTAGTTGGAACTTCCATTGGCGCTCCGGGCGCGTTGGCGTTGAACGCCCCGCACTCCATCCACCATGCCAAGACAACAGAGCCGCATCTGGTTGAGCCCCACCGCACCACCGGTCATCGCGCCGAAGCGCACGCCGCCGCCAAGCCGGCGGGCAAATCCGCCAAGGCCCGTTCGGGGGCCAGGCCCGCCCGCGCCAAGGGCAGAGTTGCCAAGGCCGTTCCTGCCGAGCAGCCCGCCCGCTTGACAGGCAGGGGCCAGTCTCGCGCCAGCCTGCGCCGTGCCGCCCTTACTGCGCGCCGACGCGGCCCCATCGAGCGTTTCTCCGCCAGTTCCTATGCCAGGGGAGACATCTTTGCCGGCGACATCACGGCCGGCGAGGACCCCGTGGTCCGCCAGGCCGCCATCGACGCCATGGGCGGCATGAACGGCACCGCCGTCGTCATCGACCCCTCCAACGGTCGTATCCTGGCCATGATCAACCAGAAGCTGGCGCTCTCCGGTGGCGCCGAGCCCTGCTCCACCATCAAGATCACGGTTGCCATGGCCGCCCTCTCCGAGGGCCTGGTCACCCGCGACACGCCGGTCAAGCTGGCCGGCTTCCGCATGAACATGACCGAAGCCCTGGCCCACAGCAACAACCTCTACTTCGAGGAACTGGGCAGGGAACTGGGTTTTGAGCGTGTGCGCCACTACGCCACGCAATTCGGTCTGGGCGAACTGGCTGGCTACCACATTCAGGGCGAACAGCTCGGCGTCTATCCCGACAGGGAATTTCCCGCCTCCGCGGGCGGCGTCGGCCGCATGTGCAGCTTCGGACAGGGCGTCTCGCTGACCCCGTTGCAGCTCGGCGCTTATGTTGCCGCCATCGCCAACGGCGGAACCCTCTACTATCTGCAACACCCGACCACCCCGCAAGAGGCTGCCAAGTTCGAGCCCAAGGTCAAGCGCACCCTGGACATCGCCAAGTACATTCCCGATGTGCAGGACGGCATGGCCGGCTCGGTCGAATACGGAACCGCCCGCCGCCTGCGCGCCAGTTTCCACGAATTGCCCGTCTTCGGCAAGACCGGAACCTGTTCGGAAAATGGCACCCGCCTGGGCTGGTTTGCCTCTTACTCCGACACGCCCCAGGGCGGCATGGTCACGGTCTTCTTTGTCGAGGGCGGAGGCGCGGTCTCTGGCCCCAGCTCTGCCGGGTTGACCGGCTTGTTCTATCGAAATCTCTGGGACCGCAACTACTTCTCCGGCAAGAATCAGCAAGTCGCTGAGGTTGCCCCCGCGGCATCTTCAGAGCAGGCTCAGTAGCGGAGCGGTGTTGTTCTCGGCTTCATGTAATTGCAGAAAAGGCTGCCTTCGGGCAGCCTTTTCTGCGTTTGGAAGCGAAGCGCCCATCCCGATGAAGCGATTTTGCGGTCGAATCATCTTATAGACAGGCCTCCCGCGTTCCGTGTTTTTGCCTTGTTGGCGGAAGACACCGGCGGCCCGATCCCAGATAGCGGAAGCAGGACTCTCGATGGAATTACCTACTCATATTTTGTTGATCTACGGCTATTTCTTGCTCTTCGGCTGGGTTCTGGTCGAGCAGTTGGGTGTGCCTCTGCCGGCCATGCCGGTGCTGCTGGCTGCCGGCGCGCTCTCCTCCCAGAACGAAATCAGTTTTTCGCTTGCCCTGCTGGTTGGTCTGGCCGCTTCGCTGATGGCGGATTCCTCGTGGTTCTTCATCGGCCGCAAGTATGGGCACCACGTGCTGCGCATACTCTGCAAGCTCTCGCTGGAGCCCACCATCTGCGTTCGCCGCACCCAGGATTCTTTCGGTAGCCGCCGCGACGTCACCCTCATGATCGCCAAGTTCGTCCCCGGCCTGGCCACCCTGGCGCCGCCCGTCGCCGGCGAAAACGGCATGAGCTTCGGTCGCTTTCTTCTCTTCGACGGCATCGGCTCCACGCTCTGGCTTACCGTCCTGTTGGCTGCCGGCCGCTTCTTCGGCGATCTGCTCAAGCGCGACCCTAACGTACTGGACTGGGTGGGCCGCTTCTCCGGGGTTCTGCTGGTTCTGGGCATTCTCGGTTTCTTCCTGGGGCGCGTCTATCGCCGCCGCATGGTTCTCAGGAACCTGGTGGCCTCGCGCCTGGAGCCGGAGGAACTGAAGCGCCAACTCGATGCCGGCGAGCCGGTTTACATCGTGGATCTGCGCCACCCGCTTGAACTGCTGCCTGACCCCTTCACCCTCCCCGGCGCGGTCCACTTTTCTCCCGACGCCCTGGCCGCCCGCCACCTCGAAATTCCCCGGGACTGCGACGTGGTGCTTTTCTGCACCTGTCCCAGCGAGGCCACCGCCGCCAAGGCGGCCATGATCTTGCACAAGCTGGGCATCGACCGCGTCCGCCCCCTGCGCGGCGGCTACGACGAGTGGAAGCGCCTTGGCTACCCCATGGACGCGGTCCCAATCGCCACCCCGTTGGTGCAACTCTGAACGAAAGGCACTCGGCCTTTCAATGTCTTCCCAATCGCAAAATCTCCGCGCCCCCATCCTTTCCGCTTCTTTTGAGCGGAAAGGATGGAAAACTGCAAACCCACGATGTTTCCCGCTCACTCGCCGCTAACCCGTTAAGCTATAGTGTTGAATGCGGTTCTCACCGCTTGAGGAGCACCCCTTTGGCCTACGACGATCTACGCGACTGGATCAAAGCCCTCGAAAAGCACGGCGAACTGAAGCGCGTCACCCAAGAAGTCTCGCCCGAGCTCGAAATCACCGAGATCACCGACCGCGTCAGCAAGATCGGCGCGCACGGCAAGGTAAAGTCGAGCGTCGCGGCAGGGAAGTACTCTCCTGGCGGCCCGGCGTTGCTGTTTGAGAACGTGAAGGGCCACCCCGGCCAGCAGGTTCTCATCAACCAGTTCGGCAGCGAGCGCCGCATGGCCCTGGCCCTCGGCGTCGAAAACGTGAATGAAATCGCCGGCCGCATCTCTGCCTTGATGAATCTGAAAGCCCCCGAGGGCTTGTTCGACAAGCTCAAGATGCTGCCTCAGTTGGGCGCGTTGACCAGCGCCTTCCCAAAAACCGTGAGCGCCAAAGACGCCCCCTGCAAGCAGGTCATCCTCAAGGACAACTTCGACCTCAACCAGTTTCCCATCCTCAAATGCTGGCCCCACGACGGCGGCGCGTTCATCACCCTGCCTCTGGTGCACACCAAAGATCCCCGCACCGGCAAGCGCAACATCGGCATGTACCGGATGCAGGTTTTCGACGGCCAGACTACCGGCATGCACTGGCAGCGCCAAAAAGTGGCAGCCGAGCACTATCGCGAAGCATTGCGGGCGGCAGCCTCCTCCGCTTCGGATGGCGATTCCAAGGTTGCGCGGGTTGCGGTAATGGCCGAGTCGGCGGGCGGCTCTGTCACCATTCCCGACGGCCCCATCGGCGGGTTGCCCCAAGTTGCTCTCGGCAAGCAGAAAGGCTCGCGCATGGAGGTGGCCGTAGCCATCGGCACCGATCCGGCCACCACTTTCGCTGCCATTGTGCCCGCGCCTCCCGAGGTGGAGGAGTTCATGATCGCCGGTTTCCTGCGCGGTAAGCCGGTCGAAATCGTGCAATGCGAAACCGTCGACCTACAGGTTCCGGCCCATGCCGAAATCGTGCTCGAAGGCTACGTCGAACTGGGCGAAATGCGCACCGAAGGCCCCTTCGGCGATCACACCGGCTTCTATACCATGACCGACGAGTACCCGGTCTTCCATCTCACCTGCATCACCCACCGCAAGGACCCCATTTATGCCGCCACCATCGTGGGCAAGCCGCCCATGGAAGACGCCTGGATGGGCAAGGCCGTGGAGCGCATCTTTTTGCCCGCCATGAAGATGCAGATTCCCGAACTGGTCGACATCAACCTCCCCGTCGAGGGCGTCTTCCATAACCTGATGCTGGTTTCCATCCGCAAGAGCTATCCCGGCCAGGCGCGCAAGGTGATGGATGCCATCTGGTCCCTGGGCCAGGCCATGTTTACCAAGTGCATCGTGGTGGTGGACGAGGATTGCGACGTGCAGGACGTGGGCGAAGTCACCCTGCGCGTGACCAACAACATCGATCCCGAGCGCGACATCCAATTTACCCTCGGACCGGTCGATACGCTGGATCACTCGTCGCGCCTGCCCAACTACGGATCGAAGATGGGCATCGACGCTACCCGCAAATGGAAGGCCGAAGGCTTCGACCGTCCCTGGCCCGCCATGATCGAAATGGACCGTGCCACCAAAGCCAAGGTGGACGCAATCTGGGAGAAGCTGGGGCTGTAGCTGAATTGAGAATTGTGCGCTATCCTTGCCGGTAGAGATTGGCATGATTCTGCACGATTGGCTTGATTGGTCGAACTC
>JAATFE010000095.1 GCA_015655365.1 Terriglobales bacterium | reverse complement strand
CACTCCGACAGTTGGTGCGGAGTAGCAGAGGCCAGTGCAAAGTGTTCCACTCCTAAGATCATCGTTTCCTCTTGAATGTTGGGGGATTGGGCCTCGCGTCATTTCGCGAAGCCTTTCTGCCGAACAACTTCAAAGCTAATGCATTTGCCGGATAGGCGTAAAGCACCCTCTACGCCTATCTCATGCGCCATGGATCGTCGCCCGAGGCAAAACGTTCCTTAATTTCCAGCGTACATCGCCGCCGAGATGAACGGGGACACCCATCTCGGCAAGCATCACGATCCTTACTCCCAATGCATTGTCGACGGTCGCCGCGTCGGGCACGTAATGGCGCAATTGCAGGCTATGAACCGATCCCGGCTTCAGAGGCGCGCAAAATGGGCGCGATGCGATTGAGGTTACGCGATTCAAAGGACAATGTCCCTCAAAGCCCACGTTCTAGCAAGTAACCCCGTCCTTCGCAAGACCTATCCGCCAGGGAGCTATCATCGACATATGCATCCCTCTCCGAGGCTGGACGACATCCTTGCCAACGCGATCACCCATGGGATCGGCGCAGCCCTGGCGCTGGTTGGCGCAGTATACCTGATCGCCGCATCGACGCGCGGAAATGCGTGGCATGTGGTCAGTTGCACGATCTTCGCCATAACCCTGGTGTTGGTCTATGTGTGCTCAACGCTCTATCACTCCCTGGTGCGGACAAGGGCGCGCCATGCCTTCCACGTACTCGATCACTCGTCCATCTATCTTTTAATAGCGGGTACCTACACACCTTTCACCCTGGTTTCTCTGCGTGGGCCGGTGGGATGGGTGCTGTTCGGCGCGGTCTGGGCGCTGGCTGTCGCGGGAGTGATCTTCAAGTGCTTTGCCGTTGACCGGTTCGCCGTGGCCTCGGCACTGGTCTACTTGTTTCAGGGCTGGTTTGTGGTCTTTGCCGTACGGCCGCTGGCGCACGCTTTGGGCTGGCAGGGACTCATGTGGTTAGGCGCAGGTGGAGTGGCTTACACCCTTGGGATCGTGTTCTTCGCCCTGGACCGGCTGCGCTACTTCCACGCCACTTGGCATCTCTTCGTTCTGGCCGGCAGCGCCGCACACTATTTCGCAATTCTGTATTACGTCATTCCACCACGGCCCTGAGATAAAGTCAGCCGCCGGTGGTCAGCACGCCAGCCGCTGAATGACAGTTGCCGGCGATTCACTCACAGCCGATGTCCCGCTACGACCCAGTCTATTGCAGTTCACTCTGCGCGCGAGCAAGGTCCTCGGGTATCCCGATGTCAATGAAGTAACCCGAGGTTACGAATGCAAGCGGGTGCAGCCGTTCGAGCTGCGGAACAAAGAAGTCTTTTTCTAAAGAAAAAGCGGCAGGCATGTTATAAGCCGCGAACACGTCCCGGTTCATCGCATAAACACCCGCGCTGATCTGCCCTGGACCCGCTTGCCCTTTCTCGGCAAAACCGACGATACGATCCTCGTGAATGAGGATGCGTCCGAATCGTGTGCAATCGGCCACGTCTGCCACTGCAAGCGAAATCTCGGCCCCAAGATCGATATGGCGCGAGAGCATGGCCGCGTAGTCGAGATCGACAAAAGTGTCGCCGTTCAGAACAAACACGGTGCTGCTGTGCGCCATGGTCAGAGCCTTGAGAGTAGCCCCGCCTGTGCCCAGCGGCTCATCCTCGACCGCATAAACGAGTTCTAACCCCTCGAACTCGTCGCCGAAATGCTGCCGGATCATGCTTGCCAGGTAACCCACCGACAGAATGACTCGCCGCATCCCCTTCTGCTTGAGCTTACGCAGAAGCAGTTCCAAAAAAGGCCCCTTGCCCACCGGCGCCAGAACCTTCGGCATCCCTTGAATCACGGAGGCGAGACGCGTGCCAAGGCCCCCTGCCAGGACAATGGCTTCCATAGCTAGCTCGCCACCCTTGCTGAAATCGCATGGTATTGATTGCACTCTACTGATCCGGCCCAAAAGATTTGCATCGTGCTTTCCCACCCTTGCCCGCCAAAAACACGGTCAAGGATGGGGCGCCCTGTCGTATTTCTTATGGGCCGGATCAGTAACTTGTTTGTTGGAGTCTCTATCTCATAACTTGGCAGGTCGCTCACTGCAGCCTCCATGACTCGGCGCCGTTGCCTGTGAAGTGGCACCGGACCACGGTTCCTTCCTTGGTGGCAGTCAGCGCATCCACAACGCGAAGCTTGTTTTTGATGTCCACCAGGAACATCATGAAGCCGCCGCCGCCAGCTCCAGAAACCTTTCCACAATATGCCCCCGCCGCCTTCGCCGCGCGATAAAAAAGCTCGATGCGCTCGTTGGAAATGGCATCCGCCATCTCCTTCTTCGTTTGCCACGCCGACTCCATGACCGCGCCCAGTTGCTGGATATCTCCTCGCAACAAACATTCCTTCATGCGGATTGCGTCGTTCTTTGTGCGGAGCATCGCGTCGATTGCCTTTTGGTTATGACTCTCCACGTTATGCGATTGCTCGGCAATGATCGCTGCGGAATCTCGCGACTTGCCCGTATAGAACAGAATCAGCGAGCTTTCCAGCTCCGACACAATCCAGGCCTTCACGCGCAACGGATTGACGAGGGCATGGTCGCTCCCGTTGAACTCCATGAAGTTGAAACCGCCGAAAGCCGCGGCGTACTGATCCTGACGGCCTCCATGCAGCCCAAGATCCCGGCGCTCAATCTGGTAAGCCAGGGACGCCGTGTCATATTCGCCGAGCGGCAGACTGAGCAATTCTCCAAACGCCTGCACCATGGCCACAACCAGGGTGGAGGACGAACCCAGTCCCGATCCCGGCGGCGCATCGCACGAAGTGGTCACTGTAACGGCAAGCGGCTTTCCGTCGTTGTATTGGGCAACAACCCGGTTATACACGCCGCTATGGAGTGCGAGGAGTCCATCGGTGGGAAGAATGGGGCTCAACTCATAAACCACGGTATCTCCCACATCGACAGCTATAAAGCGAATCTTGCCGTCCGGCGACGGCTCAATGGTGCAGTTGGCGTACAGATCGATCGTGGCGTTCAAAACTGTGCCGCCGAAGATGTCGCAGAATGGCGCAACATCGGTGCCGCCACCGGCCAAGCCAAGGCGCAATGGCGCACGAGCACGAATTAGCATGGGTGTTGCTCCTGGTGCCCTGAGTCCATGGCACAGCTCTTGAGTTTACAGCGGTTGGTTTTCCGTTGTCAGTTTCCCGTGCGCCGCCCAATGCTCAGGCTGCTCAACCGTTCTGGCGATTGGTTGGGTTTTTCTTGTTGAAGATACCGCGAATCTGGTTGACGGCGATGATCCACGGGACCAGCACGGAGAACAGGAAGCGCGCCAAAAGGGCGTGTGGACCGGCGCGGCCAACGAAGCGCCAATCGGCGTGGAAGGCCAGCCAGAATTGCATCGCGAGGATCAGCAGGAACGGGTAGACCGTCCACGGCAGGCTGAGCACGGCCCCGAGTTGCAAAAGGCAGCGGGTGGCGTTGCGGACCAGGCGCACGCGGCGTACGCCCAGGATGCCGTCGCTGATGGCGTATCTGGCCAGTTGGTGGCACGCCGACAGGAGGGTGTTTTGGGGGCGGTAAACGGCCTTGGCGTATCCCACGAAGGCGGGCGGCGTGAGGCTCCGAGCCTTCAGATCGAAGAGCGTGTCTTCCCCGAGCAGGACGGATTCCGGGAAACCGCCAATGCGCTGCCAGAGGTCCTTCGTAAAGGCCATGGACCGGGCAGTGCACGATTTGCTCAGTTCGTCGGCTGAGAACTTAACCCCCAGAAACGGCGCTGAAGCGATGTCCCAGGCCGTTGGATCGGCCAAATCCAGGCACGTGCCGCCCAAAGCATATTCGGCCTTCGCGGCGACAATGGGAGCGGTAAGGCGGACAAGCCAATCCGGCGCATACGAGCATCCGGCATCGGCGCAGGCGATGATCTGGGAGTGAGCGGCGGCGATAGCCACGTTGCGGCCCCTGGAGACCGGGCCGGGGCAGCGCTTCAGGTTGCAGGACTCGTCTCGAATGGGCAGCAGATTGTTGTGTTTCCGAGCGGCCTCCACAAGCAGCTCCCAGGTGCCGTCGGTGGAGCCGCCATCCACCACAATAATCTCGGCCGCTGGCGGGGTCTGCTGAAGTAAACTGGAAACGAGGCTGCCGATGTCCTGGACTTCGTTGAGGACGGTGGCCACGATGCTGATTGGCTGCATGAATGCAGTATAGCGAGGCAGGGGATTCCGGGTTAAATTGACCTGCCTTCCTGTTTAACGATAGAATTGTTAAGTTTGGCGATGCACCCCTTTGAGGATGTGCGGGGCTATGCTGGGTTCACCGCTGCGGTCTTGGCGTGTATGCAGCCCGCTTCCCGATGCAGTCACTCTGGTTATGCGCCCCAATGCAGTTAAGGTATCCGATTTTTG
>JAATFE010000458.1 GCA_015655365.1 Terriglobales bacterium | reverse complement strand
GGGGATGCGAGCCTCGCAGAGTTTGCCGAAAATAACCCTCGACCGGCGCAAACTGGCAGATAGAGGAAAGCCGTCGTGGATCTCCCCACCGGCCCGGAAAAGCCCGACCCCCACCCCCTCTATCCTGTGAAGGCCCATTGTTCGAGCGCAATGTGTTTATAAATATTTATAACTCAACAACTTGAAGATTTATCCCGTTAACTATCGGTAACCGCAAGCGCCCAATTTGCCCTCTTTTTGGCCGAAAATCCGCCCTTTTGCGCCCAAAAGCGGCCGCATTTTTTTAGGGCCCGATGACCACGGCATCTGTAACTCCGAGATTCCGGAGGCAGCAAAGAGCTTCAGGTTTCTGAACCAAAGCCTCTACACCACGCGTCTCACTCCCGGCAGCCGTACCAGCGGATCGGCGACCAGCCAGCAGCCAACACAAGGCAGCGTTCCCGTGACCCCAAACTTCACCAGCGCCGGCGCAGCCCATCCGTGCAGCAGCAAACTCACGCCCACCAGCACCACGGGATGGATGATATAGACCGCATAGGCGCGCCGTTCGAGCCACGTCCACACACCCGAAGGCTGGTTCATGTGTGCGCGGAACACCAGCAACCACGCGGCGATCAGCCCCCACGCCACAAACGGCTCCCAGAAGGCATATAGAATCGCGGCCCAGGAGAGCCCTCCGCTGAAGTTGGACGCGCCTCCGTGGCTGAGCGCATGAGAAGCAGCAATGCCCACTGGCAGGCAGGGCCACGCAATGGCCAGAGTGATTACCCAGGCCCGCGCATTCTTCCAGGCAAGCTTGCGCAGCCAGTCGTTGCGCCACGCCGCAATGCCCACCGCAAACAGGAAGATATAACTCGCGAAGAAGCCAAGCTGCATTCCGAGGACGTCCTTGCCGGTGGGAACCACCTGTCGAATTGCCAGTGCGGCAGCGCCCACGCCCACTGCGCTCAACAGCCACCAGCGATACGCGGGAACCGGCTTGTTCGTACGTTCCGTCTGCGTCAATGGTGCGCCGAAAGCCGCGCGCCAGGCACAGTAGCCAAGGCCGAACATCAGCAGCGCTTCGGCAAACCACAGCGGCCCATTGATAATCCGTTGGTGTTGTGCGATCCAGACAAAGGTAGAGCAGAAGCCGCGTCCCTCGGCGGCCGTGACCATCGCTGCGGTCAGCGGCCCCAGCAGCAGGATGAACGCCAGCAGCGGCACTCCCAGGCGCAGCAAGCGGTCGGCAATAAAGCGTCCATACCCCTTCCGCTCCAGCGAAGGCGGCGTAAAATAGCCCGCCAGCAGGAAGAAGAATCCCATGAAATAGGCTTGGTTTGTAGCGGCAAACAGCGTGAGCAGCAGGCTGGAAGGCGCGCCTGAGGGCTTGATCTCCTGCCAGAACCAGCCACCGGAAGCGCCATACGTAATCGACGCGTGGTGCAGGACAACCAGTGCTGTCATCACCGTCCGCAGCCGGTCAATATACAGATCTCTCTGGGCCATGAAACATGATACGACCGGGCGCGGCCTCCGGTTCCCCCTCAAAAACAGCTTCGGCTGCAAACCGGGACCCTTGGTTCAGGGCTCCGGCTCGCAGCCGAAAAAGTTCACGCTGAGTCGCAGTTATAGTGGAACCAGAGTAGATATATCCCGAAAGCACAGCGTCCAAGTTGACGCGGCCATCAGGGAGCGGCGACCCGGCACGAGACCCAACAGGACACAGAAACTCTGGTTCCGCTCTAGTACTTGACGATAGCCGCAAACGAATCGGCCTTGAGGCTGGCGCCGCCCACCAGGGCGCCGTCAATCTCTTCCTGGCCGATCAGTTCCTTGGCATTGGCCGGCTTCACGCTGCCGCCGTAGAGAATGCGCACAGCCGCGGCAACGGCCGGGCCCAGCAGCTTGGCCACTTCGGCGCGGATGATCTTGTGCGCTTCGACGGCCATTTCGGGTGTCGCGGTCTTGCCGGTGCCGATGGCCCACACGGGCTCATAGGCAATCACGATGGGAGCGGCAATCTCGGCGGTGATGCCCACCAGGGCACCGTCGATCTGCTTTTTCAGCACGTCGCCGGTCTTGCCCGCTTCGCGGTCGGCCAGCACTTCGCCCACGCAAACCACGGGAACAATGCCGTTCTCGAGTGCTGCATGCAGCTTCTTGTTGACGATCTCGTCGGTCTCGGCAAAGTACTGCCGGCGCTCGGAGTGGCCAATCAGCGTATGTGTTCCGCCCACGGCCTTGAGCTGGCCGATGGAGGTCTCGCCGGTGAAGGCGCCCTCCGGGGCAAAGTGGATGTTCTGCGCGCCGATGACGACGTTGGAACCCTTGGCGGCTTCAATCACCGTGGGCAGCAGAACGGGTGAGGGAAACAGGGCGATCTCGTCGCGGCTGTGGCCGGCAACGAGGGGCAAAAAGGCATCGACAAAAGCCTTGGCTTCGGCGGGCGTCTTGAACATCTTCCAATTGGCGGCAATCAGTGCTTTACGAGACATTTTTCGTGACTCCTCACAGTGATTCTAGTCGATGGAATTCTGCCGCCGGGGTGACAGCGGGCACAGCGACGCCCCTATCGCTGAATCTCCGTCACGTCGCCCGGCACCTCGCCTTCCATAAAGGCCTCCCGATGATCGGGGTCGCCCAGGTCCATCTTGAAGTGGTGCCAGGTGCCGTCTTGCCGAACCGCCATATCCCACGGACCCGAGACCGAATCGGAAAACTGCCACACGATGTGGAAGCCTTCTTCGTTGGTGAATCCTTCGCTGTCCGCCTGGATAATCGCTTCTCCGCGCTCCCACAGCATCGAGCGCAGCGCATGGAGAGCGTTGCCGCCTTCCTCCAGGTCCGCCCCTTGCAGATGCTGGAATTTGTAAATTGCCTTCACCTCGGCCAGGTACTCCACCAGCCATTCCACGCCGCTTTCCGGCTTGCAGTCCTGGGTGTCCTCGAGGAAATCCGCAATCTCGTCTTCTCCGATTGAGCCTTCGAAGACCGGCAGCCGTTCGATCAGCGCCACCTCTATGCCGTCGTTGCTGGCCAGCAGCAGCGTCTCCCATTCATCCTCTGTCCCCTCCTCGATTGACAGCCTGTACTCCGGATGCTCGCCGGAAATCAGATCCGCAAGCTCGTCGAAAGGCGGAAACTCATCGTTCTTTGTCAAAACCCGCGTGCAATATTCCACTGCTTTTCTCCTGCTGGGGGTCCGTGTACACACATCCGGTATATAAATTCCTTCCCCTCCTTCAATCAGAGCAGAGAGCAGCTTGTCCTGTCGAGGAGAGACATACCCGCCGCGGAGAAAACAGCGACCCCAAAAAGAACCCCTTTGTCCGAAGACAAAGGGGAGGAAGGTCACACGACATCGAGAGACAGTTTAGTGATTCGATATCGTGACCGAAAAATCTGAGATCGGTCAGATCTCGGTCGAGATTACATTCCGGAAGCTTTACCGGCGCTCAGAACCAGCGTCAGCTTCTCAAAGACGATTTTCTGAAGGACGGTCGCCCCGTTGACGTCGTTGGTTTCCAGCGAGCGGTTGGCGCTCTTCACGACCACCAGTTGCGCAGGCACGGTCACCGGGGTTTGGCCATGGCGCTCGATCGTTACTTGCACGTCGGGACCGTTGCCGGTCCAGGTTGCTTTGTACTCGCCCGCAGGAAGAGTCGTAGAGCCAACCTGCATAGGAGAGTGGAAGGTTACGGTCGACGCGTTCTGCGCGGCATGCAATGAGAGCGAAAACAGAACCGTCAAGAAT
>JAATFE010000004.1 GCA_015655365.1 Terriglobales bacterium | reverse complement strand
CTACATCGATGTCACCGTCGCGCAAGGCACGCTCCTCGCCAACCGGCAGACTCTGGCCGTTCTCAAGGTGCAACAAATGACCGCGTCGGTGGAGTTGATTGTGTCTCTCGGCGGAGGTTGGGATCGCTCGCAGTTGCCTGGACCGGCGGAGGTCACCCAAAAACCGACCAGGTCTGAAACCGCGATTCAGCATTGAAGCCGATTCTCGGGTGCCGATCATCCAAATCTTTCACTTCGGGTATCGTTTTAGAAGTCGCGCAACACCCAACGCGTAGCGCGTGCGGCAGCATCTGCGAGGATCATTCCTCCGATCAAGCAGTACTGCTGGGATTATGCCAACCACCATCCGCAGCGATGATCGTATCCGCCTCTTTTGGCCCCCAAGTGTGCCGTTTGTAAGGGCGCACGCGATGGTGGTCTTTGAGGACCGGATCGACTACGGCCCAAGCGGCCTCCACCGCGTCCTCCCGCGTGAAGAGTGCGCCATTGCCCGCCATGGCGTCGCCCAAAAGCCTTTCGTAAGGGGTCTCCTCGCCTGGCCGCTCTTCCGACAAGTAAAGCTCTCTCTGCTCCCCGACGAAATCCTTTCCCGCCAGCTTGACGCGAGCCGCGAGGGCTACAGCCGAGTTGGGCGAGAGCCGGAAGCGAACGTAGTTGGAACGCCCGGTCACCGATCCTGCGTCAGCGAAAAGTTTCTGAGGCGGCGGCTTCAGTTCCACCAGAATCTCGGTCGCGGTGTCCGGCAGGAATTTGCCGGAGCGCAGATACCACGGCACTCCATCCCAGCGCCACGAATCGATGAAGAGCTGAAGTGCGCAGAAGGTCTCGACGTCGGAGCGCTTCGCCACATCGGGTTCAAGGCGATAGCCGGCATACTGCCCGCGCACCAAGTCGTTGAGCCCGAGCGGGCGCATAGCCTTGAAGACCTTGGCCTTCTCGTTGTGCACGGCTCCGAAGTCCCTGCCCGCGGGTGGTTCCATGGCCAGGAGCGCGACAACTTGGAAGAGGTGGTTCTGGATCACGTCGCGCAGGCAGCCCGCGGTATCATAAAATGCGCCGCGCTTTCCCACGCCAAAATCTTCGGACAAGGTGATCTGGACGCTGGCCACATAGTTGCGGTTCCAGATCGGTTCCAGAAACGAATTCGCAAATCGGAAGTAGAGGATATTCATGATCGCCTCTTTTCCTAGGTAGTGGTCGATGCGGAAGATTGAGTCTTCAGGAAAAACTGTATGCGCGACTTTGTTGAGTTCTTGTGCGGAGGCCAGGTCACGCCCAAACGGCTTTTCGACAATGACACGCGCATGCTCGGCCAACTTCGCGGCGCCGAGTCCGCGAATCACCGTCTCGAAGAGCGAAGGCGGAATGGCCAGATAATGTGCCGGACGCCGCGCGTTGCCGAGCGCCTCTTTGATCGCCGAGAAGGTTTTGGCGTCCTGGTAATCGCCGCTCACATACTTGAGCTGGGAGAGAAGAAGTTGGAGCGCGCGTTTGTTATCGACGCCGCCCGCCCGCTCGATGCTGTCCGTCACGCGCTTGTGCAAGCGCTCCAGACTCCACTTCGGGAAAGCGACGCCGATCACCGGAACTTTGAGAGCGCCTCGCTTCGCCATCGCATAGAGTGCCGGGAAGATCATCTTGTGGGCCAGATCGCCCGTCACACCGAAAATCACCAGCGCATCCGACTGAGATTTAGCCATCATGCGCCCGCCTTGCCCGCAGCGGGCTGCTCGTCATGACCACCGAACCGGTATCGAAGAACCGACAATATCTTTTCGGCAAAATCGTCTTCGCCGCGCGAACTGAAGCGCTCGTAGGACGCGGCGCTCAAAACAGGTGCCGGAACCGACTCGTCGATAGCCGCGGCGATGGTCCGGCACCCTTCTCCGGAATCCGGCACGCAACCAGTGAACTTCGCCAAGTCCGGACTATCGAGGAGAGAGACTGCCGCTAGGTCCAGCAGCCACGAAGAGATGACGCTGCCGCGACGCCAGACTTCGGCAATGTCGGCAATGTTCAGGTCGTATAGGTCGTAGACGATGCATTGGTGGCCAGCGCGCAGAAGCCGCCGCATCATGTTTGTCCCCATTCGGCCCAGCCCGATCATGCCCAGTTCCATGTCGACATCCTCTCGGTTGAGAATATGAGGCGTCCGCTTTGCATAGAACTCAGATGCATCCGCCGAGCCGCAGGATTTTAAAAAACTTACCCCTTGCCTGCTCGGCGATTCTACGCGTCGCCAGTGAGGTAAGCAGTCAGAAAACCTGCGAACAAATCCCGGGCTTTGGCGATTTTCTGATTCGAATCGAGCACAGTGCCTGGGAACTGTTCTCAATTGACCGGACTCCCCGGCACACGGTCTCCGATAGTACCCTTGTCGGCTCATTATCGAGAGGACGCATCTTTGCGCGTACGAATGGATGCAGGAGTCCAGACCGGAACTGAGAGCGAGGCGGACCCGAGTGAAGCGACAGACACCAAGAGACACCGAGGAGAAGAGATGACCGGAAGCAAACACAATCTGGAAGGAAATAGCGGTGACAGAGGTGAGGCCGATCCCGGCCCTTATTGGAGGCGGATGCATCGTGACTGGCGCTTCTGGGTGGGCGCTGTCTTTATGGCTGCCGCGCTTGCTATCTATGTTCTGAGCGGCGACCTTGCCTGGCTTCCGCACGGTCACAGGTTCCCATGAGTCACGGTCAAATCGCTGGCCATCCTCTGTCGCACTGCTCGAATCGTCTTGAACTGGTCAATAACGAAAGAATCAGCGCATCCGAAACCTTCTATCGAGACCGCGACAATACTGAGGTAGATGAATGCTAAAGAAGCTGATTGTCTTCGATCTCGATGGAACGCTCGCCGCCAGCAAGTCACCTCTCGATGCCGAAATGTCGTTGCTCTTGCACGACCTGCTTGGTGTGGTCAAGGTGGCCGTGATCTCTGGAGGTGCTTGGCTTCAGTTTGAAAAGCAGGTTCTCTCCAAGCTTCCGCAGGATGAACACCTGGCGAAGCTGTCGATTCTTCCAACTTGTGGAACGGAATTCTTTCAATACACGGGAGAGTGGAAGAAGCTCTATTCGGAAGATCTTAGTGCGGAAGAAAAGCAGAAGATCGTGAGTTCGCTGAAGAAAGCCACCGAAGACGCGGGCTTTTCTGTCGCAGAGACGTGGGGAGAGACCATTGAAGATCGAGGGAGCCAGGTAACGTATTCTGCGCTGGGCCAGCAAGCTCCCTTGGTGGAGAAGGAGAAATGGGATGCGGATTTCTCCAAGCGGAAGAAGATCAAGACAATCCTCGACACTCTGATTCCCGAGTTTTCGGTGCGACTGGGTGGTGCGACATCCATCGATGTCACCAAGCCGGGCATCGACAAAGCCTACGGGATCAAGAAACTCCAAGAAACACTTGGCATTTCGATAAAGGAAATGATTTACGTAGGAGATGCTTTGTTTGTGGGAGGGAACGACTACCCGGCTGAACAGGCAGGCGTTATCTCCATTCCAGTTCAAGGCCCCAATGAGACCAAGCGGGTGATCGAAGCGATCATCGCTTGTTTGGACGATGGCGAACAGACGCGAAGCTTTGCGAGAACAAGTGAGACGCTTTAAGAGATATGCCAGAGCAAATTCACTCTGCGCCGGCTGGAGATACTGATGGAATTAGAATCCGGCAATCCCTCGGAAGTTGAAGGCTTCCAGTATCCAGAACTGTTCTCTGCCCGATAGAACACCATCTGCCTCCACGAATACAAGCGAATGGACATTCCTCAATATGGCGCTTACGGCCCTTTGATCTTCTTGCCCGCGTCGTAACCGCGCCGCCCCCCTTTTCCGGTCGTCTTGGCCGATTGCGAATCGATAATGGCCACCGTTGGTGTCGCATTGCGTCCCGCCCCACGTCGGCCTTCCTCGCGCAACTCTTGGCCCACGCGTTCCCAGAGCCCGGCATCGCGCCAGCGACGAAATTGCTCGTGCACGGCCTTCCACGGCGGAAAATTGGCGGGCAACTGACGCCACTGACAGCCCGTCTTCACCACGTAAAGCCGCGCATCGATGATGCGCCGCAACTCATGCTTGCGCGGACGGCCACCTGCATGACGCTGCCCGCACCCCGGCAGCAGCAACGGCTCCAGACGCGCCCACTGAGCATCCGTCAAATCACTCGGGGACATAACCCAAACGTAAAACCAGACACCTCGTGAGCATATGACTGACTTGATTCAATCCCAGTTTGTGGACAGGTTCTAAGAAGTCCACTAAAGCCCCTCGTACGATCACTCAAGCTTGGAACTTTCGGCACAGGCCTCCGCGCCGCCCAAGCAATAATCGTCAGGGTTGAAGTTTCTTACCCGATCGGAAGCAGGGATCGGACTGGTCTCTAAATCCCACAGAGGTAAACTACTGTGAATAATCGTGCCTATGCCTCGCTCTTCCTTCTCTTATTTCTCAGCATCCTCGCAGACAAGCATGTATGCGCCGCGCAGATGAGCGCCTCCACCGATACCGCTTCACAGCAGACGCAGCGTACACCGGTCCGCATCGAAAGCGT
>JAATFE010000070.1 GCA_015655365.1 Terriglobales bacterium | reverse complement strand
TCTGAATATTTGTGTCGACCGGCAGAACCGGAATCTCACGCGCCGCGGCGGCGGCCTCGGCATGCCGCATTAAGAATGCAGCAACACCCTTTCCGCGGAAGGCGGGATCGACTGCCAGGCGATGAATCACGATGGCCGTTTCCGAAGCGTCCCATGCGGCCTGGGCATATTCCGGTTCCTGATCGGTGGTGATGGCGGCCATTCCGGCGATTCGATCGTCGATCTCCGCCAGCCACAATTGACCGTTTTCCACATCGCGCGCAAAGACAGCGGGATTCGGATAGTCGTCGTCCCATTGGAAATTACCGCTCGCCCGCATCAAGGGAACCACGCGGCGCACCACTTCCATCACTGCATCGATATCCTCAGCCGTTGCCTGCCGTACCCGCATACGTTCTCCTATTTTGCTTTCTCCGCCTCAGCGCAATCGGCGAGCCTGCTCAGTTCGCCAGCCAGCACTTTCCAGGCGTCTTTTCCGAAGCATCCAATGAGTCCTCCTTGGATGCTATCCCATCGAACAGCCGCTTTCGCAAGCAACCCGCTTCCCTTTCGGGTCAGCTTCGCCGCGCGCGACCGAGCGTCAGTTCCAGGCATGACCTCAATCCATCCGTCGCGAATCATCGGAGCAATGGCGCGATACAAGGAGGTACGATCCATCTCCAACTCCTCGGCGACGCGCGAAAGAGGCTCTCCGGTACGTCGCACGATGCATCGCATGACCGCGAACTGGGTGATGTTGATTCCAGTGCCGGCCAAGGCGTCGTCGTAGGCGCGGCCAAGGACCCGCGCCAGCTTTTTTACGGTGGTGCAGGCGCAGAGGATAGCGTTTGGCGAATTTGATGTATACACATCATTATGGTAACATCTTTTTCAAGGTAACCTGGCGCGCGGAATGTGCGCCTTTCCCCTTGAGGAGATCCCATGATGATGCAAGCAACACCACCGCCCCAAGCACCTGTTACGGCAACGATGACGATGGTCTCAAGAGACACGGAGACCGACGCCAGCGAGCCGCTGAGCTACCTTTCCACGCCCAACCCGGAAGTGTCGTCGGTGATACTGACTATTCCGCCAGGAGGAAAAACGGAGTGGATGACCCATCCGGTTCCCGGATACATCTACGTCTTGGAAGGAACACTGACTGTCGAGTTCGAGGATGGGCATCGTTTGTCATTCAAGGCTGGCCAGGCTTTCTTGCAGGCGCGCACAAAGTGGCACCGCGG
>JAATFE010000065.1 GCA_015655365.1 Terriglobales bacterium | reverse complement strand
TCAATCCCGCAAATTGAGACGGATGAACTCGACGTCGTAGACCGAGGAAACCGGCCTCCCGCGCGCAATGCGGTAGAGAGCCCGGCCGCCGCCCAGGAAGAATCCCAGCAGAATAGCCGCACCGGCTCCGATGAGCACCAGAACGGTGATGCCAATAAGCAGCTTGCCGGTTTTGGCTACCTCGGATTCGGTGGACTGGGGGACCGAGATGAGGTTGGTCTCAAAGTGGACCAGGGCAAGGAGCTTGTGGCTTTCGTCGGGGATGGCGTCGCCGCTGACAATGGCCACCAGGGGACCGCTGCGGCGCACCTCCAGGGATGCCTGGTCGGAGTCCACAAGCGGTTTGGGCCAGGCCGGCTGGGCCAGGATGCCCGCCTTCAGGTAGGCGCGAATCCTGGTCTCCTGAGCGGCGGCCATCTGCGGAGTGGGGTAGTCGATGATGGTGAGGGTGGCCTGGTTGGAGCGCAGGGAGTAGTTTGCCGTGACGGCTTCCGCGCCGCGGTCGAATCCCACCAGGTCCGGGGGCAGTACGCCGCCCGCGCCGGCATAGGCGGCTGGTCCCACGGCATAGTGGGTAGTTTGGCCGTCGAGATTGGCTTTGGGCAGATTGGAAAGCACTGGCGGCGCAAGGGCCTTGTTTCCGTCGGGAACGGGGATGGTGCTGGCCAGCTCGCGGAGTTCCGAGCCGGACATGGCTTCAATGCGGGAGAAATTGGCGTCGACCACGGTGTTGCCGAGCCAGAAGAGCACGCGGTTGTGATCCGAGGTGGCTCCGGTGCCGATTTCCTCTTTGGGCCAGTTATTCTGGCGGTAGAAGGAGTAGGCCCCATAGGCGCCGCTGGCGTCGTGAAAGCGCAGGGCGCGGATGGTGAGCGTCTGGTTGTCCCGCTTGTAGCTGGCCAAGGCGGCGTCGGTAAAGTCGTACTCTTTGAGGACCGCGACGTTGGCGCTGTCGGCCAGGGCCGGGTCGGTCACTTTTTTGGGAGCTCCCGCGGAGACCCATCCGGAAAAGGACTCCGGCAGCAGCGCCTTGGGGACAGGGAGAAGCACCAGGTGAGCGGCGCCTTGGGGAGCCGCGGTCTTGGCCTGGGCCTGGGCAGAGGAAGCGCCCCCGAGCAGTGCTACCGAACAAAGCAGAATTGCAATCCTACGCATTAAAAACACTCCGGTCTTCAGGGTACACGTTCGCAGGACCGACCGCCTTGTGCGGCATCCCTTTGTTCTTGGACACTGGCGGGGCCGGAAAGGTTCCTGCTTCAGTTTTAGCGGTTCTGCCAGGGAATTACCCGCCTAGAAAACTATAATGCTTAGTGCTACACTTTGAGCCGGAGCGAGACCCGTCAGCGGCGGTTGCGCATCTTCAAGAACAAATCGTTTGCTCGATTTGCGCGCAAGAACGACATCGCCGATGAGGATCTTTGTGAGGCGGTTCGAGATGCGAACCGCGGCTTGATCGATGCCGACTTGGGGGGCAGTGTGATCAAGCAGCGCATAGCGCGCAAAGGGGCCGGCAAATCGGGCGGCTTCCGCACTTTGATTTTGTTCAGAGTGAAGGAATTGGCCATCTTCGTCCATGGATTTGCGAAGAACGAATTAGAGAATATTCGCCCGGACGAACTGGCTGCACTGAAGAAGCTGGCTTTCATAATGCTTGGTTATCGGGACGATGCTCTCAGCAAGGCAGTCGCGTCGGGGACGCTCGTGGAGGTAGAGTGCGATGGGAAAAGCGAAGCAGTATCGTAGCAGCCTGATGGCGTCGATTCACGAAACGGCCGAGGGCCTGCTCTCCGCCGGAGTGATGGATAAGCGGACTCTGCGCGAGTTCGACGAGCTTTGCCTGACGCCTGTTCAGCCGATTGCCCCCGAGGAGATCCGCGCGCTTCGCTTGCGCGAGGGCGCGAGTCAGGCGGTCTTTGCGCGCTATTTGAATGTGACGACAGGTTTGGTGAGCCAGTGGGAACGCGGAGAACGGCGTCCGCAGGGGGCCTCTCTCAAGTTGTTGTCGCTGGTAGCGCGAAAGGGTCTTGCGACGGTGGCCTGATCAACTTGGTCTTTGCGAATTGTCGAGACCGGAATCGCCTTCGGAACGTGGAGCGAGATGCCTGGGCAGCAGGAGCCAGGCTGCGACTGCCGAAAGCGCAATCAGCGCCACGGCCAGTTCGTTGCCGCGCACGCTGACAACTTGCACGGCGACGACGGTGGCGAGGATAAAGCAGCCGCCCCAAAGGCAGAAGCAGGCCAGGCCACGAAGCAGGCGGCGGACCCATGGGTAGTCCAGCACCCATTGCGCCGATTTCTGGAGGTAAATGGTGGGATTCGAGTAGAGATTGCGCGCCATGTAGATGACATAGCTGCCCAGGGCGACTCGCAATACGAGGCCCACGAAGGGATTGGAAAGCAGCTCTGCGGGGCCGGTCATATCCATCATCAATGCCACCAATGCGCCAATGCTCACCCCCACATCATGCCACGGAGCAGTTGCGGGTGTCCCTAAGCCTGGACGCCCACCGGATTCCGCGCTGCCCACCAACCGTCGAACGCCGCAAGCGATCGCTCGCACTGGAGCCGGTGGCGCTCCTTTTTGTCGCGGATCTTCTTGCGCAATTCTTCTTCCAGCGGTTCCAGCAAGTCGAAGGTCATGTTGGCCGGTTGAAAGTGCTTTACCTCGGCGTGGGTGATGTAGTGAACCAGCGAGCCCAGAGCGCTGCCGCGCGGCGCGGGGACCGGTTCTTCGCCGTGGGCCAGAGAGGCAGCGTAGAGACCCGCCAGAAGGCCGGTGGCAATGGATTCCGTGTAGCCCTCGACCCCGGAAAGCTGGCCGGCGAAGAGGAGGAGCCTCGGCTCTTTTATCTTCAACCGCAGGGTTTCGTCCAGGAGAGCCGGAGCGCAGATGTAGGTGTTGCGATGGATCTGACCGTAGCGCAGGAAACGGGCGTTTTCGAGGCCGGGAATCAGGCGCAGCACCTCGGCCTGGGCTCCAAATTTGAGGTGGTTCTGGAAGCCGACGAGGTTGTAGCTGTCGGCGCGCACGTTCTCTTTGCGCAGTTGCACCACGGCCCAGGGAGTGTGGCCGGTGCGCGGATCGCGCAGGCCCACGGGCTTCATGGGGCCGAAGCGGATGGTGTCGCGGCCGCGGCGGGCCAGAATCTCGATGGGCAGGCAGCCCTCGAAATA
>JAATFE010000074.1 GCA_015655365.1 Terriglobales bacterium | reverse complement strand
TCCAAACGCATTCGACAGGTGCACACGCAGAGTTGGGCCGCCCACAGAAAGATGGACGATCTGGCGCAGGGTGCCGTCGCGCAAATCGTCAACAGCAAGAGCGTTTTGCGGTTCGGGAATCTGCTGGGCCGTAGCCCAGGAGGCAACCCAGTTGAGCGGCTTGGCGCTTTGTGCCTGTGCGAAGCAGCAGACCGGCAACAGAATCCACGCGGCCAGTTTTCCGATTGTTTTCATGGAAGATAGATTAAATCGATTTAGCCGCATAGTATAGCTATTTTCGATTGTTTTGTTGCGCCCAGGCAGTAAGGGCGTCATACACTTCCGGCTTCACGATCGGTCTGGACCATCGGCGGTCGCAGAATTCCATCGACGCGGCGAGTGCCCGCGCTAAGCCAATCGACGCGGCACAGAAACACGTCGATCGGCATGTTCTCCCGAATGCCGCTGAAGCAGGGTGGCTGCTGCTCCGCGCAGTCGGGCGATGCCGCCTTCATAGGTCGGCTGCAGGCGCGGCGGAATGCCGGGAAGAGCGGGGTTGCTTAGTTCTTTCTCGATGATGGGCGCAATTTTCTCCCATATCGAGACCATCGCTCCGGCCACCAGCACCACTTCTGGCGAGAATGCGTAGGCAAGCATGCGCAAGCCTTTGCCTAGAAATCTTGCCTGCTTCTCCAGTGCCTTTGTCGCGTTCGGATCGCCCTCGACGAAGAGATTCAGCAATTCCTGAAATGTGAGTCCACTCGATGCCGGCGCCAATTCCGCGTAGTAGCGGACAGCCGCGCTGTTCGAAGCGACAGTTTCCCAGCATCCGACCTGCCCGCATCCGCAAAGCTGTTCCGATGCTGCGAGGGGAATGTGGCCGAATTCGCCTGCCGCGCCGTCGTGCCCTCTGACCAGGGCGCCGTTGGCCAGGATGCCTGCGCCGACTCCCTCCGAAACGGTAATGAGGGCAGCGTTGCGCACTCCATCCATCCGGCCGAACCAAAGCTCCGATATCAAGGAGGAATTGGCCGCATTCTCAACTTCCGCAGTCAACCCCATCTCCTCTTCGATCGCATGTTTCAAGTCGAAGTCGCGCCACCCCAAGTTCGGCGCAAAAACCAGCCGCTGCGTCTTCGCGCTGATGCGTCCAGGCACGCTGACGCCGATGCCTTCTAAAGATTTGTTTGGGAAAGAATCGCGGAGTCGCTTCAACGAACTCACAATAGACTTGGCTGCTCTTGCGGGATCTTTGCCAACCGGCAAAGTGGAAGACGTGAGGATCCTCCCATTCAGGTCGACCATTGCCACAACCGCCTGTCCGGGATGTATATCCACTGCGAGTATTGCCAGTGCGTCATTCAGCGAGAGCATGATTGGATGGCGCCCACGCGCTGTGCGCAGGTTGGGTCCTTCGCAAATCCAGCCCTCCCCCAGCAACTGGTCGGCGATTTCGGACACCGTGCTGCGCTGAAGACCCGATAAGCGCGCCAGATCCGCCCGCGATAAAGGCTGAGCCGTCCTGATCAGTTGCAGGACAATGTCGCGATTGATCTTGCGCCCAATATCGTTCGAGCCAAGTTGGACATCTTTGAGATCCACTCGCCGCATGCCGCCGTTCAATCTTCGAGCTTGACTTGATGAAGCCTTTGTCACGCGACTCTTCTCCTTGCGTGGAATCGTTGGCACGATAGTCTATGCCTGTGATCCACCTATCCACTCGTTCTCCGATCAATGCATTTGGAGTCGAGGGGATTGAACTTCGACGGCGTACAGGCAGGATGACTGTTTTCAGGACCCGGCTTGTCTGATTCTTTAGATATTACTTGCCCGCACTTGGAGCGTAAAACCTCCTTCGCGGAGCACTCAAGGTCCTTTCGCCGTAATTCCTTTCGACTGGATTTGATCTTTTCCGGGTCAACTTCCCCGCCGCTTGCGGCGCGTTCGCGTCGGCCAACGGAGATGCCTCGTGGCTTGCCGCGAAGTCGTTCATTGTGCCGGCACCTAAGGCTCGCTTTGTCTTGAACATGGCCGGAGGTGCGGCCATCAACGTGGAATCACCAGTTAAACAGCACTCACTTGTGCGCCTACTCGAATGGACGCGTTAACCTTATATTTATTCAGGAGAATCGACGAATGCGCACGGAAATTGGACGCCGCAAGACGGCGCAGGTCCGAGTAGGTCTCTTGCTCACAGTTGCGTTGCTAATTGCCATGCGGACATTTGCCCAGGAGCCGACCGCCGCTTCGCCAACTTCTGCTCCAACGACGCCCTGGCAGCCGACAATTCACTTCCATTCCGCACCCAATTGGATCAACGATCCCAATGGCCCCATTCTTCTCAATGGCCAGTACCATATCTTCTTTCAGTTGAACCCCTTCGGAGATCAATGGGGCCACATGAGCTGGGGCCACGCGACCTCGCCCGACCTGATCCATTGGAAGCAACTCCCTGTAGCCCTCGCCGAGGAGAACGGCGTGGCCATCTTCAGCGGCTCCACTGTCGAAGATAGCGACAACACCAGTGGTCTGTGCGGCGACCCCGGCCAGAAAGCCCCTGGCTGCCTTGTCGCCATCTACACCGGGGCCTCGCAGGAGAAGCAGACCCAGAACGTTGCCTTCAGCCGCGACGGCGGAGCGACCTGGAAGAAATACGCCTCGAATCCGGTCCTCGATTTCGGACTCAAGAACTTCCGCGATCCCAAAGTGTTCTGGCACGCGCCCACGCATAGCTGGGTGATGGTCGTCTCGCTCCCCGATCAACACAAACTCCGCTTCTACCACTCCAAGAACCTGTTGCAATGGGAGTTGGCCAGCGAATTCGGCCCTGCCGGCGGCATTCTGGGCGTTTGGGAGTGCCCCGACCTTTTCGAACTCTCCGTGCTCGACGAGAAAGACAGGCGCGTCTCCAGCCGCTGGCTGCTCAGCGTCAATCTCAACCCCGGCGGCCCCGCCAAGGGTTCGGCCGACCAATATTTTATCGGGAATTTCGACGGATTTCGTTTTGTCGAGGACCACCCCGGTTCGGGACCTCACTGGGCCGACTGGGGCAAGGACTTCTATGCCTCCACGTCGTTTTCCAATCTCGCGGCAGGCAAGGACCGCCTCTGGATTGCGTGGATGAGCAACTGGCAGTATGCGAGCCAACTGCCTTCTTTGCCCGGCCGAGGCGAAATGACCGTTGCCCGCCGCCTTTACTTGCGCCAGTCACCCGCGCATCCGGCGCCAACCCCGACGCAGGAGCCTCTTCTGCTGGTGCAGGAACCCATCCTCGCGGTCCCTGCCCACAAACCATACGGCGCCATGTTTGGCGCGCCGTCCTTTCAAACTATTGCCTTGGCCAACTCAAATATTGCCGCTCAAAAGCTGTCGGGCAGAGCCTACCTGTTGCGTTTGACCCTCGCTCCCGGCGATGCCTCCGAAGC
>JAATFE010000211.1 GCA_015655365.1 Terriglobales bacterium | reverse complement strand
CCGGTGGTGAGGACGACGCGGAAGCGGGCTTTGCCGCTGAGCATGTGGTCGAAGGCTTCGGCGGCCTTCTCCAGCGGGTAGACCTCGATCATCGGCCTCACGCCGGTGAGGGCGCTGAAGTTGAGGGTGTCTTCGGAGTCCATGCCGGTGCCCGAGGGCCAGCCCTGGATGGAGCGGCGGCCCATCAGCAAGTTGACCGCATTGACGCCGAATTCCTTATCGGGCACGCCGACAACGATCAGCTTGCCTCCGGGCCCGAGGCCGTTGACGGCGGCGGCCAGGGAGCCGGCATCGGTGAGGGTGGAGAGGATGACCCTGGCTCCGCCCAGCTTTTGCAGTTCGGCGGCGGGGTCCTGGGTGGTGCTGTCGATGTAGATGTGAGCGCCGAGCTTGTGGGCGAGGGGTGCCTTGTCTTGCCCGCGGGCAATTGCCACGGTGCGGTAGCCGCTTTTGGCGGCGAATTGCACGCCAAGATGACCCAAGCCGCCGATGCCGAGGATGGCTACCGTGTCGCCAGGACGTGCGCCGCTATTGCGCAGGGAGTTGAATGTGGTGATGCCGGCGCACATCAGCGGAGCGGCATCGACGTCGGATAGGTCGTCAGGAATGAGCGCCAGGGCGTTGGCCGGGGCGACGACGTAGTCGGCATAACCGCCGTCGAAGGTGACGCCGGAGATTTGCCCATTCTCACAGAGAATGAAATCGCCGCGGCGGCAGGCGGCGCAGTAGTTGCAATGGCCGCCGTGCCAGCCCAGACCCACGCGCTGGCCGACTTTGTAGAGGGGCACATCGGAAGCGACCGCATCCACGATGCCGGCAACCTCATGGCCGGGAACGCGCGGATAGGCGATGCCGGGGAAAAGACCGAACTTGGTAACCGCATCGCTGTGACAAACGCCGCAGGCCTGGACGCGGATGCGCACCTGCCCTGGGCCGGGTTCGGGAAACTCACGCTTGACAATCTCAAAGGCTCCGCCGGCGGCGGGAACCTGTACGGCACGGCCAAATACGGATGGCATGATAGGTTTTCTCCTCCGCCGTTAGATGAAGGGGCTAGGGCATAGGATGCGGAGGAAATGGGCATGTTTTGCCGCTTTGGGAAAGGTAACTGGGCTGCGAACTTTATACTTACTAGACATGGCCGAATTTCTACCCGTAGACGAACAGATGGACCTGTTGAAGAAGGGCGCGGCGGAGATTATCCGCATGAGCGACCTGAAAGAGCGCCTGGAAGAGAGCCGCACCTCCGGACGCCCGCTGAGAGTGAAGGCGGGTTTCGACCCGACCTCGCCCGACCTGCACCTGGGACATACGGTGCTGATGCGCAAGCTGCGGCACTTTCAGCAGTTGGGGCACCAGGTCATCTTCCTGGTGGGCGATTTCACCTCGCTGATCGGCGATCCGACGGGGCGCAATGTGACCCGCAAATCGCTGACCCGCAAGCAGATCGACGAGAACGCGGAGACCTATAAGGAACAGGTCTTCAAGATTCTCGACGAGAGCCTGACCGAGGTGCGCTATAACTCCGAGTGGCTGGGCAAGCTCAACTACGAGGACACGATCCGGCTGACGGCGCACTTTACCGTTTCGCAGATGCTGGAGCGGGACGACTTCCACAAGCGCTACAACTCCGAGCTGCCCATCAGCCTGCACGAGTTTTTGTACCCCGTGATGCAGGGCTACGACTCGGTGGCCCTGGAGTGCGACGTGGAACTGGGCGGAACCGACCAGAAGTTCAACCTGCTGTGCGGGCGAGAGCTGCAACGCCACTACGGACAGAAGCCGCAGATCGTGCTGATGACGCCGATTCTGGAGGGCCTGGACGGCGTGCAGAAGATGTCCAAATCGCTGGGCAACGCCATCGGCATCAACGAGTCGCCCAACGAGATGTATGGCAAGCTGATGAGCATCAACGATGAGTTGATGTGGCGCTACTGGGTTCTGCTGACCGACCTGCGCCAGTCCGAAGTGGATGCAATGGAAGCCGAAGTAGCCGCGGGCGCGCTGCACCCCATGGAAGCGAAGAAGCGGTTGGCGCGGACCATCGTCACCGGGTTCCACAGCGAGGAAGAAGCAGAGAACGCCGCGGAAAATTGGGCGCGGATGTTCCAGCAGAAAGAGACTGCCGAGGATCTGGAAGAGGTTGCGGTCGCT
>JAATFE010000203.1 GCA_015655365.1 Terriglobales bacterium | reverse complement strand
TGCTGAGCATCGCAGCCGCAGCCGGCCTGATTCTGCTGATCCGCTGGGTCTATTGGCTGGTTCGCTGCCGCGAGGGGATCGGGCTGGGCGACGCCAAGCTCATGGCCCTGCTGGCCGCATGGCTCGGCTTGCCCGGGGCTGTGCTGGCCTTCGGCGTCGGTGTGGTACTCGGAGCGGCAGTGGCCCTCGTGGTGCTGGCCATTCCTTTTGCACGAAACAGCAGCGACGGCTGGGCGTTTATGAAGCTGCCCCTGGGCAGCTTTCTCTGCATCGGCGGCATCGTGAGCGGCTTGTGGGGGCAGGAGATTATTGCCGCTTATCTTCGCTGGGCGGGATTCTAGTGCTGCGACCGTGTGAATTGGCAGTCATCCCAGGTCTCAAAAACGAGACCTGGGGCACCCACCGTTCCGGGTTAAATTACAGGATCACACGGTGAAGGTACTTGGTTGCGCTGAAACTCCCTACTTCGGCAGCTCGACAGGCGATTGGCCGGCGGCGACGCTTTTGGCGTTCGCAATGGCCGGGTCCTTCAGCGCCTTGCGGGCCTGCTTGCCGTGCGGGCCATCGGGATCGTAGTCCAGCAGCTTGAGGTAGTTGGCACGCGATTCGGCGAACTTACCCAGGTTGCGCTCCGCTTCCGCCAAGCCCCAGTAGACCTCGGGGTTTTCTGGATCGAGCACCATGGCGGACTCAAAGCGGGATTCGGCTGCCTTCCAATTCTTCCGATCGAGGTAATAACTGCCTACGTCGATGTCCTTGGACGCAGCCTCCTGGTGGGTCGGCTCCTTCTCTTTTTTCTTCTTCCGGTCCGACTGGTCGGAGTCTGGCGGGGGGAGCAGTGCGTCCAGGCCCTTCAGGCTGGAGCTTGAATCCTCTTCCTGCCCGCTTCCCTCGGCTGGAGTTGGATCGTCGGGGCTACGCACGGGGTCGAAATCGTCGGCGCGAAGCGGGACCCGCTCTCTGACCTCGCCGTTGTCGTCCGCCTTATAGGTCCCTTCGGGCAAGGGCGGTGCGGTTGTCGAGGGCAACACGGGAACCGCGGTTGTGTCCTCGGGAAACGGGTTGGAGCCGGTCTGAGGCGCGGGCGGCGGCGTCTTCTGGGTCGAATCACCGGCCGGAGCCTGCGCAAACAGGCGCGGCCCTGCGGACAGGCAACCCGCCAGACAGCCCGACAAAATCAACGCAACCCAAGAAGCCCGTTTCATTTCCATTTCCCTCACGCCTTCAACAGCCCCTTCAATGGTACGATGGCGAGCAACAGCGCGTTTCCACGCCCAAAGAAAGCATCGCATATTCGCATGGGACTTATCATTCGCTCCTCCGCCATCCACGCCGCGGGCTGCTACACCACCAGCCCCATTCGGATGGGCACCCGCGTGGCCGAGTACACCGGCCCGCGCCTGTCCAAAGCCGAGGCAGACGCCCGCTATCAGGCATCGCCAATCACCTATCTCTTTGGACTCGGCGACGGCTCCGTCGTGATCGAAGGCCACTGCGCGGCGATGTTCATCAACCACAGTTGCGACGCCAACTGCGAGACGCGCGAGGAAGACGACCGGGTGTGGATCACCGCCGTCCGGAACATCGAGGCCGGCGAAGAGATCACCTACGACTATTGCCTTTACGACGGGGGCGACGACGAGGCCACCTGCAACTGCGGCGCAAAAAGCTGCCGCGGCACCATGTATTCGCCGGAAGAGATTCGCCGCCGCAAAGCCGCTACACGGCGAGCGTTGAAGACGGCCGCAAAAAAGAAGGGCGTCAAGCGCCAGCCTGGAGCGAGCACCAAGACGGTAAAAGCCTGAGCCGAGCGCCCATCATGCCGCCGCTGCGTTTTGCGGACTCGTTTTCCACCCGGCACCATCCCAGCCTGGAACGTTACAATCTGGCCTAGGCCCACTGGTACATCCGGTAGGCCAAGGGAGCGAGTCCAGCCATGGGTTATCAGGTTCTGGCCAGGAAATATCGTCCGCAACGCTTTGCCGACGTGGCCGGGCAGGACCACGTTACGCGCACCCTGATGAACGCGCTCACGCAGAACCGGATTGCGCACGGCTACATCTTCAGCGGGCACCGCGGCATCGGCAAAACCACCATTGCGCGCATCGTGGCCCAGGCGCTGAATTGCAGCACGGAGATCGGCACGCCGGCGCGGCCCACGGCGGAGCCTTGCGGCACATGCGACTCGTGCGTTGAGATTCGCCAGGGCAACGCCACGGACGTAATCGAGATCGACGCCGCCACCAACCGCGGCATCGACGAGATTCGCGAACTGAGGGACGCCGCCCGCTATGCCCCGTCGCGGGACCGCTACAAGATCTACATCCTCGACGAGGCCCACCAGATTACCGAGGCGGCCTTCAATGCGCTGCTCAAGACCCTGGAAGAACCTCCGGCGCACGTCATCTTCATGATGGCGACGACGCAGCCCGAGGACATTCCCCAGACCATCCGCTCGCGCTGCCAGCACTTCAGCTTTCATGCCGTCAAATTCGACGACATTCTGGCCCAGTTGACGATGATTGCCGGCCTGGAAGAGGTGGAGGCCGAAGACGGCGCGCTAGCCTTGCTGGCCGAGGCCGGTGACGGCTCGATGCGCGACGCGCTCTCCATTATGGACCAGGCGATTGCCTCGGCTCCCGTAGAGGCAGGACGGCCACTGCTGTCTACGGCGCAGATTCGCGAGCTGATGGGGTCGGTGCCCAATGCGGTCTTCGAGCGGCTACTGGAAGCCGTGGCCGAAGGACAAAGCGCTGAGCTGATGCAGGAGTTAAACCTGCTGGTCAATGCCGGCCATAGCCCCTCTTCGCTGGCACGGCAGATGGTGCGCTACCTGCGCAATGCGCTCATGGCCAAGCTGGGCGGCGAAGAGACCGAACTGTTGCAAATCTCCGGCGACGAGAGAGCAAGGGCAGCCCGCACCGCTCTCTTGTTCACCGAAGAAGAGCTAACGCGGAACCTGCAGATTGTTTTGCGCACCTTCGACGACCTGAACTACCGCCAGGAACAGCGCTTCCACCTGGAATTGGGACTGCTCAAGCTGATCCACGCGCAACGGCTGTTGCCGCTGGAAGAACTGTTGAGCGGCGTGGCCAGCGGGGCAGGAACGCGCGCTTTGGCCCCGCCTCCACACGCGAGTGCCAGCCCGGCTCGACCGGCGCCTGCGGCTCCGCAATCCGCACCGGCAGCGCCCGCACTTTCGCCCTTTGGGCCAACCGGCAGCAACTGGAGTTCCGGCCCGAAGCTGGAGACAGGATCGAAGCCGCAATCCATTACCAACCCCGTGGCCACGATGGAGCGGCCTTTGCCTAGCCCGGCACCCGCGCCGCAGGCCAGCCCGTTTGTGGGAACTACCCCCTTTCCGGCAGCGGCAAGCCCGGCCGTGGGCTTTGCTCCCCCCCTCACCGAAGGCGCGCTGGCCAAAGCTCCCGAGCCAATGACAACCCCATCGGCCGCTCCCAATGTGGAGGCATTGCGGCACGCCATCGGCTCCGCTCTGGTCGATGCCGGACACAACTCCGCCGCGCAACTGCTGGGCGCAGCCACCTGGAGCTTCGATGGCGGCCACCTGCGCATTGAAGCGCCGGGCATGGGCAAGAAGATGCTGGCCCTCACGGTGAATGCCGCGGCAGAAAAAATTATCCGCCAGGAACTACAGCGGATGGGCGCGCCGACCCGCTTTCTGGT